>JBILIY010000279.1:0-3063 GCA_044368815.1 Crocinitomicaceae bacterium | reverse complement strand
GGTTTCGGATATATTGGATTTCCTGGTAGAGTTGGAATCTATCCGGAAATAACCGAGATTACATTAAAGAAAAAATAATTATTCTGGAGGTAACAATCGTTCCTCATGAATTTTAATAAAGACATCTTCACTGAAGTCATCACCTTCTTCCCAAAACGAATGTTCATCCCAAAATAAGATTCGCCATCTGACGTCATCCTCACCGTAACAGCGATTTCCTTTACACCAATAGTATCCTCGTTCTCTCATATCTATTTTTTTCTTTTCCAATCACTCAGATTCGTACTAATTCCAAGCGCATGATTCTGACCAGCTTTGGAATAAATCAAAACCCCGTAATCCAAACGAACTTTTTTCAAATATATTCCCACTCCAAAAGAAAAACCGGCAAGACCAGGACGATTAAAAACCCTCAACTGTTGTTGTCGATGAAAATCAAAACCCGTTCTAAAATGTAATGATTTTGAGGCAATTAACTCTACCTGTAAATTGAGATGATTAGCAAGTTTTTCAATAAATCCAGGTATTTTAACCGCAATTGTATCGCCTGTTAAAGCGTCGTATGTGGGCTGCTGATTAGGATCTTGATAAACGATATCCCATTTGTTCAATTGTTTTGCAAGCAATGAAAAACGAAAAGGAGCATGTTTCAATTTATACGAAATGGATGCTTGCACATCTATTGGGAGACTCGTTTTTTGGTTCGAAGTATATTGTTTAAAACTTGCACCTATTCCTTTGGTAACCAAAGCAGCCGAAAACAAGTTATTTGGGTGCTTATAAACTGCCGAAAACGACGATGATATAGCGTAAGCTGAATACGTTTCTAAATGAGAGCCTAAAACATTTAAACCAAAACCCAAAGAAATAACAGGATTAAATTCTTTGGAATATAACATACCGACAGAATAATCCAAGGCACCAAAACTACCAAGTGAATTACCACCTACATCAGTTCCTTCAAAGGATCCGTAATTTGCATATTTAATAACTGGTGAAAAAATCCCAAACTTAGAATTAAACGCATACTGAATGGAACCAAAATTAACGCCCGTTGGAAGCAACGATTGATTAATTGCGAGTTGATTAACCATTCCTTGATTCAGTAAAGCAGGATTTTCTGAACTTAAGACTAAATCATTATCGATTACACTTATCAAATTATTACCCGTACCAATATTTCTCGCGGAATAAAAACTATTAACGTATTGAAATCCATCCAACCCAAAATTGTATTGACCAAATGCCAAAAAACTGATTTGAAAAATTACGAGAAATGCAAACCTCATAGAACAAAAACGAATTTCAACTAAAAAAATTGTTACTTTTTTCTGTAAATTTAGTTTAAAGTTGTTATTTTCAAATTCAATTCGCGTTAAGGATAAATAAATGCTTATGAAATAGCCATGCAAACAAATTGCTCAAGCAGCGATGAAAATTACATGGCGTATTCCATATGACCTTTAAAAGACAAATTATTTACATATGAAAAAGTCTACACAAAAATCCATTTTACTTGTTGGGCATCACGCCTTTGAGCATGCGGAAAACATCCGAAAAAATATTAATAAACAATTCAAATTAAACTACTTGACGTACAAAAGAAAGGATCCTTTTGACGATTTATCCTCTAACAAACTGTTAATTAATGATATTGAAATTGACTATAATGGATCATATGATTTAAATAATTTAACCTTGGCGCTTTCATTTATAATTGAACACGATAAAAATTTGACCAATAGTGAAGTAATTATAGGAGATCCAAGTGAACTATTATTTCAAGCATTTTCATTTGCTCGTTTAAAGGAAAATCCGCTCTTTTTCAAACAAAACCTTTCAAGAAGATTAAAAATTGACAAATCGCTGAATTTATTTATTTATCCAATGGGAATGGTTTGCCAAGATATACGAAAAGAGATTTCAAATCTGATTTATGTTTTGAAAAAACACGAGTCAAAGACATTTTTATTACGTAAAGAAGAAAAAGATTTAGATCATATTTTGAATAACATCCTACACGAATTAGAAACAAACTCAATTTATGAAATAGAGGAAAAACTTGAAGGGCTAGAGCACTTGACGGGAAAACCAAAAGAACAAATTACAGATTAAAATCAATTAATGGATCGCAGGTTACAGGACATATTATTCAACGAGTTTTCAAATCGTTATGACCGAGACATAATTTATGTCATAAAAGGTTTTTTCAGAGGCGAGGATGTTAAGGACATCTATCAAGAACTGATGGTGCATTTCTACCAACTCATTGGTAGACTTTATGAGAACGACCCGAACTTATTTTCAACACGTTCTTGGGTAAGAACAATTGCTGAAAACTTCTGTAAATCGGAACTTAGAAGAAGAAATGGTAAAAGAAAAATTCAACTTGTTTACGATGACATTTCAGTGAATAATTCGAGACATATTGAAGATTTTGAATTCGAAACATCAATTGACAAAGATTTGAATGACGCAATTAAAGATTTTCTTAAAAATCTAACAAAGCGTGAGGCTTTAATACTTAAAATGAAATATTACTACGGTAAACCCGCTACATACATTAGTCGAAAAATGAATGAAGCTCACATAAATGTATGCATTCAGCGAATTAAAGAACGTTTAATCCGTAGAACTGGTATTGAAGACCTTGAGGCGTTCGTTAGCAGGTACAACACCTTCCTTTAAAAATTGATGTGTCGGTCTTTTTTATCCGGAAAAATATCGGCGATTGTAACTAAAATTCCGGTTTCTTCAACGTTTCCAAATTCAGGATTAACTGCCGTTCCAAATGTTCGCATAGTTGGAGATAAATTCATGTAGATATTCACTAATGGTGGGATAAATTCACCTTTATCTCGAACATGTCCGTTCAAAACTTTAAAGCCGTCTTTAAAATCCAATCCGTCCAATTGCCCATCAACATAAGCTTTATCATAATTCTGAATAAGTGGATGAAATGGTTTCATCAAGTTATCTCTGTCTGGAAAGTAATGGTGCATAAAATGCAATAAAAAATCACGACAGTCTGTGTTATAATTGGGATACATGGTGACTTTTCCA
>JBILIY010000014.1:0-11175 GCA_044368815.1 Crocinitomicaceae bacterium | reverse complement strand
AAATTGAAATGAGACCTCCCATACTGCTTCCGGCAATGAAAGTTTCAGATTTTTTAGTGGAAACAGAATACGTGTTATTTATGTAAGGTCTTAATTCATTAACGATGAAACGTAGGTAATTATCAGAATTGGGAGTGAAAGTAGCTGAAATTCTACCTGCTTTTTTCAATTGTGAAATTACCGTATCTTTTTCAGTAGGGGATAATTTTTCATACGGGTTTTGAGGGAAGTAATCGGCATGTCGAGTTATTCCGCCATTCCAAATTGCTACAACGATAAAGTTCTTGGTATCTTGATTCTGAATAAACGCATTTGCAATACTATCCACGTTCCAAGACTGTTTATTCCAGGTTATCTCAGGGTCGAAAAGCATTTGTCCATCATGCATGTATAATACAGCATATTTTTTCTTGCGCGAATAACCATCTGGAAGCCAGATATCTATGTTCCTACTTGATACATATTTGGATTTAAAGTCCTGAATCCGTTCAATCTTTCCATACTCAACTTTCGGAATAGGATTTTGTGCTAATAATTCGAAACCGATGCCGAAGAATAATGTAATAATCAATTTAATCCGAAGGAAACTTAGCATTTCATCATAAAGTTAAGTCGTTAATGATTTGTTCAAAGAAACCGCCAATTTTATGTTTTCTGTCCACAAAGTGAAGCTCCAAAATCCAGAATCTTGCGTCCCCCTCTGAGTCCTTTGAAAATAAATCAAGATTGTTTTCCGGGTGAATGTATAAACCAAAATTACCTGATTCAAGTTTTTCATGTGGGAATTCACCGATAAGGTGTCCGGCTATTTCACCTCCAAATTCCCATTGATATTGCTTAGCCTTTTCAATTGCAAAATCATAGAGTTCGTTAGCTTTTAAATTTTTCTGTTGGTTAAACCACTCTTTTGTTTCAAACCAAGCTCTCTCGATGTCATTTTTTAATTTTAATTTAATAGGATCTTTGCCAATGACATAAGTTCGACCGACATCGGCTTCCCATTTATCAACGATTGGTCCAAAATCAAAAAAGAGAATATCATCTGGCTGAATGACACGATTGGGTGGATTTTCCTTATAAGGCAAAAGCGTGTTTAATCCTGAACGAACGATACGTTTGTGCCAATGTTTTTCGATTCCAAAACATTCTTTTGCAAGTTCATAGATCTCTTTGTTCAAGGTTAATTCATCCTTTCCTGGTTGGATTAGATTTCTTAACTGAATTAGATCAAATAGCTGAATTGCAATTTTTTCAGCATGAATCAAGCCTTCTTTGGTATTTGGAGTCAAAGCTTATTTTTTACGACTATTGATAGCTTCGTAAACAGCGTGTTGGATTTGTGTTCGAATTCCCATATCTCGCAACTTCCAATTTTCTTGATCTGGGTGAACACGATTGGATAAAAATACGAAAATGACTTTGTCTTTCGGATCTGCCCAAGCTAAGGTTCCTGTAAATCCGGAATGACCAAAACTCTGTTGCGAGGCTAATTCATCGCAAGTTCCTCCTCCGCTTGCATTTGGCCGATCGAATCCTGCGCCTCGTTTATTTCCATTAAATTGTTGTTTTGTGAATTCAGTTGTTGTTTTAGCATCGAAAAATTGCATTCCGCCGTAATTACCTTTATTCAAAAATACTTGCATGATA
This sequence comes from Crocinitomicaceae bacterium, assembly GCA_044368815.1. GTDB lineage: Bacteria > Bacteroidota > Bacteroidia > Flavobacteriales_D > Crocinitomicaceae > UBA952. The sequence continues at coordinate 9,528 of JBILIY010000014.1, read as the reverse complement.
CTGGCTAAGTCAGTAGCATTACAGAATAATCCTGCATGTCCGGCAACGCCTCCGAGCATTGCTGCACCAGGATCATGTACAGTTCCATGAAGTAATTGCTTTCGAAATGCCATGTCTTTTTCTGTAGGGACAATTTGAGCTTTATCAAAAAAGTTTAAAGGTTTATATCGTGCGAAGCGAAGCCCCATTGGTTTGTAAATGTATTTAAGTAAAAACTGATCTTGACTTTCTCCAATTTGTTTTTCCATTATTTTTTGGGTAAAATAATAGCACAAGTCCGAGTATTTATATTTTTTATCTTCGAGTGGTGTGGCAAGAATTTGCTTATACATACTATCAACATAACTGCGTTTCATGAAAATCCCATCGGCCACTTTCAAGTCATAACCTTCTTTTTCGATGGTTGAGTAAATTTCAGAATTAAGTTGACCATTTTTAAGAGTTTTCTTGTAAAATTGAATGAAAGGAGTTAAACCAGATTGGTGCGCCATCATTTCACGAATGATAATTGAGCCATATCCCGTTTTACCGGTTAATTCTGGGATGTAATCACCTATGGATTTAGATAAGTCATATTTATTTTTCCAATTTAAATGCATCGCAAGTAGGGTAGAGGCTGCTATTTTAGTAACCGAAGCAATATCATATAAATCATTATTTTCAACTAGATTCTTTTTGTCATCATACGTTTGGGAGCCATAGCTTTTTCTGTAAATAATTTTATCGTTCATTGCAACCACGATTTGACAACCGGGATAAGCACCAGATTTAATTCCATTCAAGGCAATTTCATCAATTTTATTCAATTTAGCGGGATCGATTCCAACTTCTTCTGGATTGGTGAATTTTAGACGACCATTTGGTTTAATTTCCAAACCTGTTTCTTTTTCAAAAGAGGATAATTGCGTTTTCAATTTTCCATTGCAACCAATTGCTCCGAAAAGTAATTGCGCCGTTCTGTTTTGTGCAATTTTATGATTTTCATGTGCTAAAATAATCGCTTTAAATGGATCCGAATTGAGGTTTTTTATTAATTCTTCATTACCAAAAACTACTAGAATTTTTTTGCTCGTCCCAGGTAGTTTACGTATTAATTCGTTGGTTAATGTGTCTGTAATATTGTTTTTGTCGATAGCATGTAAACTTAGAATTAAGAAATCCGAATTCTTGATTGAATTTAGCTGCTCGCTTGTAATCTCAGTTGAATTGTTTAAATGAATTTCAGTTAGATCTGTAAACAATTCCATTCCAGATTTGAATTCGGATGAATTTCCTCCAATACTAAGAAGCGTAATTTTGGCATCTAAATTTCCAAATGGCAAAACACTAGATTCATTTTTTATTGCAATTAGGCTTTTTTCAAATTCCAGTTCTTGTTCAAATTCTTTGAGTTTGTTTAAATGCGAAAGTTCATTTGAATACCAAGTTGTAGGAACATTAAACGTAAGGTTTTCTTTTCTCTTTTGATCAACACAAAAGGAAAATAACAAAACGAAACAGATAAGTAATGTTAATCTACCTGATAAATACTTGATTGAATACATAAAAGTTTATTTAAATACAAATTTAAAATAATCGAAAGTTAGAAAAAGTCTGGCGCAATGACGATATCAACAATTTTAATTTGATTTACTATGGATTAACAAATACTAGACCGTATATTCAAAGTGTTAAAATTACACTAAGTTTAATATACAATTTTTTTTTCATTTTATGCTATTTTTTTTCTCAACAGCTTTCTTTTTCGTTGTTGGAAAAAACTAAGTAAAATGAGAGTTCAATCGCTTTCTAAGGGTTAATTTTGTAATGTAATATAGCTTCTTGCTAAGAAAATTTAATATGGAATTAACAGGAAAATACGGGTCGAACTCAGATCTAAACAAATCGATTGGACTTGCGAACCTCGGAACCCAATTTTGGAATTTAACTCCTTCTGAACTTATTGAAGATTGTATCATTACCGGTGAAGGTATACTAACCGATACGGGTGCTTTGGCTATTGAGACAGGGGAATTTACAGGAAGATCACCAAAAGATCGTTTTATTGTTCGTGATGAAATTACTGAAAACGCCGTTTGGTGGGGAGATGTAAATATTGGATTCTCGCCAGAAAAATTTGATGCGTTATACAATCGGATGAAAGCATACTTGAATGAGAAGGATGTCTATGTTCGAGATGCTTATGCTTGTTCAGATCCAAATTTTCGCTTGAACATTCGTGTTGTGACTGAACTTCCATGGTCTAATTTGTTCGCATACAACATGTTTTTACGTCCGACAGATGCAGACATAGAGAGTTTCAATCCTGAATGGCATGTTGTCTGTATTCCAAGCTTTAAGGCAGATCCTGCAATTGATGGAACGCGTCAACATAATTTCGCAATTTTAAATTTTACAAGAAAAATGATTCTTATCGGTGGTACAGGATACACAGGAGAAATCAAAAAAGGAATTTTTTCCGCATTGAATTTTGTTCTTCCCCACGAGAAGAATGTGCTTTCGATGCATTGTTCCGCAAATATTGGTGAGGATGGTGATACAGCTATTTTCTTTGGGTTGTCAGGCACAGGAAAGACAACCTTATCTTCAGATCCAAATCGTCGTTTGATTGGTGATGATGAGCATGGTTGGTCAGATAATTCAGTATTCAATTTTGAAGGTGGATGTTATGCCAAAACGATTGATTTAACCAGAGAAAAGGAACCGCAAATTTTTGACGCAATTAAGTTTGGAGCACTTCTTGAAAATATTGGTTTCGATAATGAGTCATCCACTCCGGATTATACAGACGGAAGCATCACTGAAAATACGCGTGTTTCCTATCCGATTCATCACATCGATAACATTGCGGTGCCTTCAATTGGAGGATCACCTAAAAACATATTCTTTTTAACAGCAGATGCCTTTGGAGTTTTGCCTCCGATTTCTAAATTGACCAAAGAGCAAGCTATGTATCATTTCATGTCTGGCTATACAGCGAAAGTTGCAGGTACGGAGGTTGGAATTACTGAGCCTACAACTACTTTCTCTGCAGGTTTTGGGGCTGCTTTCTTGCCACTTCACCCTGCAAAATACGCTAAATTGCTCGGCGAAAAATTAGTTGGTACAAACATCAACGTTTGGTTAATAAATACAGGTTGGTCTGGTGGATCTTATGGAGTTGGAAGTAGGATGAAACTTTCATACACAAGGGCGATGATTACTGCAGCGCTCACGGGTAAACTTAACAACGTGCATTTTGAGCAACTTCCGATATTTAATTTAGCGTTTCCAACATCTTGTGAGGGTGTTCCAACTGAATTATTGAATCCAAGAAATACTTGGGATGATAAAAATTCATATGATTCTACTGCAAACAGTTTAGCTATTAAATTCGTTTCTAATTTCGAGAAATTTGCATCCGAAACAAGCACAGAAATATTAGCTGCTGCTCCAAGCGTATTGGTGAAGTAAATTCAAATTTCAATTGGTTATTAAAAGTTCCTTTCGGGGAACTTTTTTGTTATTATAAAACTTCAGAGAAACAAAAAAGCCTTCCCAAAAGAGAAGGCTTAGAAATTCTATAAATAAATTCTTAACGCTTATGCATTGGCTCATCAGAAACTGTAAGCTTCTTTCTTCCTTTACGTCTGCGAGCTGCTAAAACGCGACGACCATTCTTTGTAGCCATTCTGCTTCGGAATCCGTGCTTGTTTCTTCTCTTTCTTACCGATGGTTGAAACGTTCTTTTCATAATATCTTAACTTAAATCGTGATCAAAATAGGAATGCAAAGATAATATATTTTTGGATATATCAAATGCATTTTAAAATTTAAATGAAATTTAATCCAAAAAAAAATTGAACAAAATAAAAAGAGGTTACGAATTTTCGTAACCTCTTTCAAATATAAACTAAAATCTACTTTTTAATCTGAATCTTTTTCAAAATTACCTTATCCATACTCGAGATTTTCAGGTTGTAATTTCCTGTAGAGAATTTACTCAAATCAAGTTGCATGGAATTCCCGTTAACATTCCATTTAGAAACGATACGACCAGAAGCATCAATTAATTCGACAGTTTTCATGTCAGAGGACATTCCTTCTATCTTTAATAATCCATTCGTTGGGTTTGGATAAATGATAATTGGCATATTCTCAGTGTCTTCAATTCCTGAACATGCGTCAACTGTGATGGTTGAGCTAGACGACCCTGTACAACCATTTTGTGTAACTGAATAGGTAATTGTATGTGTTCCCGCACCCGCATTAGCAGGATTGAAGTTTGTTCCACTTACACCTGGACCAGAAAAAGTTCCTCCAGCTGGAGAACCAGCAGGTAACGTAATTGAAGGATCATACGCACAAGGTGGAGTTACAGATGATAAATCAAAAGTAACTGTTGGCACAGGATTTACATTAATTGTAAATGTAACCGGTGATCCGGTGCACGTTCCCAAAGTCGGCGTAACCGTAACAGAGGATGTTCCTGTTGCTGTAGGGGTAAATGATGCAATATTTCCAGCACCAGATGCACCTAAACCAATTGCCGTATTGGTATTCGTCCAAGCATAAGTTGAATTAGCACTATTTCCTGTAAAATTAATTGCGGATGATGAACTTCCAAGACAAATGTTCTGAGTTGCAGGTGCGTTCACAGTTGGATTTGTATTAACTGTGGCTAAAACAGCAGTTCTTGCAGATGTGCATCCGTTTGAAGTTACTTCTACATAATAAGTTGTATTTGTAGAAATTGATGGAGATGTAAACGCCGCCCCCGTTCCTAATGCAGTGCCTCCAGTTGCCACAGAAAACCAAGAAATCGTCCCTGTTGAAGCAGTTGCACCAAGTGCTACGGTTCCTGTTCCACATCGACTTGCTGGTGTAGTTCCAGTAATTGAGGGAGTTTGATTAATCGTAATGTAATTTGTTTGATTTGATGTGTTGCTTCCCATAGAATTGGTCGCTTGTAATGAAACATTATATGCCCCAGGAGTTGAGTAAGTTACTGTTGGATTTTGAGCTGTGCTTGTAGCGGGTGTACCTCCTGTAAATGTCCATGAGTAAGATGAAGGGCTTCCAGTTGAAGTACTTGTATATTGAACTGTTTGACCTGTGCACGCAGAACCTGTCGGCGTAGAGGTAAAGCTTGCAGTAGGAGGAGTTGGAACTGCTGTTCCCGTTAGGTTAATATTATCAATAAACAATCTATTACCATAGGCTGCCATATTTTTAAACGCAATAATAACATTAGACTGCCCAACATAACTAGTTAAATCAACCGTTTCTTGTCTCCATTGCGCAGCTGTTGGTGTAAACTGGGTTGTAATTGGCGCTAGTGTTGGTAAATTCCCAGCTGCAACAGTGTTTCCTGCTTTGTTGTAAACTGATGTCCAGTTTGTTCCACAATCTGTTGATACCATAACTTGTAATCCATCAGCAAATATTTGACCATTTTGAGTGAATGGTGCATAAGCTACATGGAATGTCATTTGAGCTGCAGAGTATCCTGTGAAATTTAATTTAGGTAAACGCATCTCATCCGAATTGCCCGAATCATCAAAATTATAATTGTCAAACATCATTGAATTTCCTGCGGTCGGAGCTACACCAACTGTTGCACTTCTTGACCAAGTAGTTGCTCCACCATCCGTATTAACTATGGCCCATGCTGCTGGCGTAGTTGAAGGAAAAGTCGTTGAAGTAAATCCTTCATTTACTGGAAGTGTATTTGTTGATGCACCAGTTACTGTAATATATCCAGTTTGATTGGCTGTATTATTGCCATTAGCATTTGAAACGGTTAATGACACGTTATACGTACCAGCCGTATTATAGGTAACACTTGGATTTTGCGTAGTACTTGTCCCAGGAGTACCTCCTTGAAAAGTCCAACTGTAAGACGTTGGCTGACCTGTTGAAGTGCTTGTAAATTGTACACTTTGTCCAACACAAATATTAACATTATCAGCCGTAAATGAAGCAACTGGAGCTGAAGGTACAGATGAATATAAATCTGAATCCCATGTTCCTCTTCCAAACGTAGCTGCTCTTAATCTACCTGTTGCGTAATAAATTTCTAAATCTGAAACTTCACAATTAGGGAGACCTTGACTAAAATCAATCCACCCATTTGTGCTATTATCTCTATAATAAACACCAATATCTGTTCCAACATAAATCCCATCTCCACCAGCTGCACCATTTTGATAAACAACACAATTTACAGGAACGTTTGGTAGACCTGTCGAGATATTTGTCCATGATGTACCTCCATTAGTTGATTTGAATACTTTATTTGCGGCAGAATAACCTGAGTATGTCACAAAGACAACATTTGGATCAGTATTCGAAACTGCAACCCATGTAGGAGAGGCTCCAGTGGTTGGATTAGCACAAGAAGTAAATGTAGTGCCTCCATTTATTGATTTAGAAACTCCACCAGAACCAGTTTTTAAACAATAAATAACTGAATTATTATTTGGAGCAATGGCTAATTCAATAATTGAACCTGTTCCTTGTGGCGTCCCCATAGTTGTCCAAGCTACTGTATTCGCCCAAATGTTAGCAGACTTGTACAAAGCAGCACGTCCAGCAGAATATGCGATGTTGGCATCGACTGGATCTTGTTTTATGGGGCTAACCCATTCACCTGCACCAGCAGGATCAGTAATATCAGCGAACGTTGCACCTCCTGTTAATGTTCTCGAATAATCACCATAATATACGGATGAAATTTGTCTGCTATTATTAGTTCTATCAATAAAACAATCCATTCCGTCTCCCCCACCTACTTCAGACCAAGCAGTTTGACTTGCTGTAGTTGTTCTATTTGTTCCATTATCTTGATGACCTGCAAGAATCAAGTTTGCCGAAGAAGTAGATAAACTGAATCTATACTGTTGGGCGATCGCCAAATTTGAACTTAAATCCGTCCATGCAGTTCCTCCGTTTGTTGTTTTGAAAAAACCACCATCGTTCGCTGATAATATTGTAGTACCAGAACCAGGTAAATATTGAATATCATGAACATCAGCATGAACATAAGGCTTACTAAAACCACCGTACCAGTGTGAAACCATGGTCCAAGTAGAACCTCCATTCGTAGATTTCCAATGATTAACACCTCCAATGATAACTTCTTCTGCATTTGTTGGAGATGCAGCAAGAGCTAAATCGTACCAACCCTGTCCACCTGCATCAGCGCCATTATCAAAACCTAATACATTAGGAGTTGTGGATTGGGTTGTAAAAGTTCCACCACTATTGGTAGATCGCATCAATCCTTTATAACCGCTGTCAGTAGTATTAGCTGCTAACAAGTAAACATATGCTGAATTTGCAGCGCTTACCGCCATTGAAATTCTTGCTATGCCTGTCAAAGGAAGCGTTACAGCAGCACCCCATGTGGCACCACCATCTGTTGATTTTCTAAATGAAGTTCCACAGGCATAAACTGTGTTTGCATCTCCCGGCTTAAACTCACCATCTGTAAATGCTGCTGTAGATTGCACCGGAGTAAAAGTTGTTCCTCCATTTGTAGATCTGTAAATTCCATTACTTGCAAATACTAAAATTATTTGAGGGTTTGTTGGATTAACCAAAACTCTACCAATAGTTCTACCAAGATTTACTGCCCATGTTAATCCGGTAGTATTCCAAGTTGCTCCACCGTCAGTAGATTTTAATAATCCTGTGCTAAATGTATCGCTTCCGTCAGAGTCACCTGTTGCTAAATACATTATTTGTGAATTCGTTGGGTCAATTGCCACATCTGAAACACCGATAACCGTTAATTGATCTGTATTTGTAGTCCAAGATGTACCGCCATTTGTCGTTTTCCACAAGCCACCATCAGGAGCACCTACCCAAATGGTATTGCTGTTAGTTGGATCAAAACGAATAAAATTCAAGCGACCAGCACCACCGCCGGTAGGCTTACCAATTGGTCCAATAATTTGCCAGCTCCCATTGGTTGATTTTGGGATGCCAGCAGCTGCTAGATCAGCTTCCCATTGCTTGTAATTTTTGTAAGTCTGAGAAGGCAATGTGACATTTCCAGATGGGTAAACTCTTGGTTCCATATAATGCTCCCAACGCTTGAAGGCTTTGTAACCTTTTCCTTTTTGAATGGTTTTTCCTGTCCAATAAGCTTCGAATGCGGCTTGCGTTTCATAAAAGTTGGCATTCGGATTTTTCATCATTTCTACCCATTGCTGAGAGAAGGATGAATTCGAAATGGTTAACATGGAGATTGTTATCCAGAAAACGACGTAAATTCTTTTCATAGTTTGATGTTTTAGGACACCAAATTATTGAATTTAAACTGAAAAAAGAAGAAAGTTGATAAGAAATTAAGATTGTTAATTTCTTTTAAATCGTATCAATCTGAAAATAAAGAATCTACAAATTCTTTCCGATCAAAAAGTTGCAGGTCTTCCATTTTTTCACCAACTCCAATGTATTTCACTGGAATTTTCATTTGGTCGCTTATCCCAATGACAACTCCTCCTTTGGCAGTGCCATCTAATTTTGTAACAGCCAACGCATTGATGTCAGTTGCTTGAGAAAATTGCTTTGCTTGTTCAAAAGCATTTTGTCCAGTTGAACCATCGAGAACAAGTAAAATTTCGTGCGGAGCATCTGGAACAACTTTTTCCATAACACGCTTTATTTTACTTAACTCATTCATCAAATTAACTTTGTTGTGGAGTCTCCCAGCGGTATCGATAATTACAACATCCGCATTTTGCGATTTTGCCGATTGAAGCGTATCAAAAGCTACACTGGCTGGATCGGCTCCCATTCCTTGCTGAACGATAGGAACATCCACTCGTTTCGACCAAATAATCAATTGATCTACAGCGGCAGCTCTAAAGGTGTCAGCAGCACCTAGAACTACTTTTTTTCCTGCTTTTTTAAATTGATAAGCCAGTTTTCCAATTGTAGTTGTTTTTCCAACACCATTTACCCCAACAACCATTATGACATATGGATTTCCATCAGCTGGCGGGTTAATTTCCAGTTGACCGTTTTGATTGGAATTATTTTCCTCAAGCAAAGCTACTATTTCATCACGAAGAACATGGTTCAATTCATCTGTTCCTAAAACTTTGTCACGAGAAACTCTGGCTTGAATACGATCAATAATCTTCAGTGTGGTTTCAACACCGACATCCGAGCTAATAAGAATTTCCTCAAGATTATCTAAAACTTCGTCATCAACTTTTGACTTCCCAACAATAGCTCGAGCAATCTTTGAGAAAAAAGATTGTTTTGTTTTTTCAAGTCCCTGATCAAGACTTTCTTTTTTAGATCGTGAAAAAAAATCGAATATTCCCATTGGTCAAAAAAAAAGCTCCCTTAGTGGAAGCTTTAAAATTTATTGTTTATCAATTAGTTTTTTGCAAACCACTCTTTAACTTTATCGTTGTGAACGATTTCTTCCTTAAAAGTATATGAGCCTGATTTGTCAGATTTCACCATTTTAATAACCTTGGTGTGTTCTTTACCGCCACCTTTTTGAAGGGAAGCTACTACTTTCTTTGC
>JBILIY010000210.1:0-3737 GCA_044368815.1 Crocinitomicaceae bacterium | reverse complement strand
ATTAGTTGTTGCTGCGGGCGTTCATAGAGCTCCAACAATCAAAGTAGCCGAAGCTGCAAAAATCATCGAGAATACGCAACGCGATGTTAACATTGCTTTAATAAATGAGCTTTCTATCATTTTCAATAAGCTAAAAATCAACACGTTCGATGTTTTAGAAGCTGCTGGAACAAAATGGAACTTCTTGAAGTTTTCACCCGGACTTGTTGGTGGACATTGCATCGGAGTTGACCCCTATTATCTTACACACAAAGCTTTACAAGCGGGATATCACGCTCAGGTAATTACAAGTGGACGATACGTGAACGATTCAATGGGTTTTTATATCGCAAAGCAAACCGTAAAAAAAATCATCGCTCAAGGAAAACACATTCAGGATGCAAAAGTTCTAATTATGGGTGCGACCTTTAAAGAGGACGTTAGCGATATTAGAAATTCCAAAGTAATTGATATTGTAAATGAACTTCAATCATTCCAAGTTCATGTCGACATAATCGATCCGCATGCCGACTCAAATGAAATGATGCACGAATATGGTGTTGGATTAATCAATTCTGCAGGAAAAGATTATGATGCGATTCTTGTTGCGGTTAATCACAAAGAATATATCGGATTAAATGAAAATTATTTCAAGGGCATTTTGAAGGATGCTAAAGGTGTATTTGTCGATGTGAAAGGAATTTATAAAGGTAAGATTAACGAATTAGAATACTGGAGTTTGTAATTATGGAAAATTTTCAAAAAAAGATTCTTGTAACCGGAGGAGCTGGATTCATCGGATCACATGTCATTCGAAGATTACTAAGAAATTACCCGAATTATTTAATCGTTAATGCAGATAAATTAACATATGCCGGAAATTTGGAGAATCTTTCTGATGTAGATTCAGACCCTAATTATCGCTTTGAGAAAATTGATATAGTTGACGCAACTTCCGTTAAATCGGTTTTCTCGAAATACGACATAACAGATGTTATTCATTTAGCGGCTGAATCCCACGTCGATCGTTCAATAGAAGGTCCAATGGAATTTGTGATGACCAATGTTGTTGGAACTGTGAATTTACTTCAAGTAGCCAAAGATTTTTGGAAAGGCGAATCAAATCACGTTTTTCATCATGTTTCCACTGATGAGGTTTATGGTAGTTTAGGCGATGAAGGATTGTTTACAGAAGAAACTTCGTATGACCCGAGAAGTCCATATTCAGCCTCGAAAGCTTCGTCTGATCATTTTGTAATGGCTTATCATCATACTTATGGATTGCCAATTAAAATGTCAAATTGCTCAAATAATTATGGCAGTCATCATTTTCCAGAGAAATTGATTCCGTTGATGATTCACAATATCCAACATAAAAAACCACTTCCAGTTTATGGAAAAGGAGATAATATTCGTGATTGGTTGTGGGTGGAAGATCATGCAAGTGCTATTGATGCTATTTTCCATAACGGACGAATTGGAGAATCATACAATGTTGGTGGATTAAACGAGTGGACAAATATTGAATTGGTTCGTTTTCTATGCGGATTGATGGATGAAAAATTGGGAAGAAAAACAAGGGAATCTGGAAACCATCGATTACGTTTGAAGATGGCTTGTCAAAAACGGTTGACTGGTATTTGGAAAATCAGGAATGGGTGGATAAAGTTACGAGTGGATCATACAAAGATTACTACAAAAGCATGTACGCAAACAGATAATTTGATGGGTATTTTCGATCGGTTTTTCAAAAAAAAAGAAGTTCTTCCTCCTTTTGATTTAGCACGAATAAAGGTCGATATGCACAGCCATCTCATTCCAGGAATCGATGATGGTTCGAAAGACATGGATCAAACGATTGCTATGTTGACAAAATTTGAATCACTTGGTTTTAAGAAAGTCGTAACCACGCCTCACATCATGACGGATGGGTTTCCTAATACTCCAGAAATTATTAATAATGGACTTGAGGAAGTTAGAAAAGCAATTAAAGAAGTAGGCTTGAGTATTGAAATTGAGGCAGCTGCTGAATATTATTTCGACGAAACGTTGATGCCCAAAATTAAAAATAAGGAGTTAATGACTTTTGGGGATCAATATGTTTTGGTTGAATTTGCCTTTCATTCTGCACCGCAATACTTGGAACAGCTCTTTTTTGAACTACAAACCAACGGTTATCGACCTGTAGTAGCCCATTTTGAACGTTATATGTATTTTTTGGGCGATATCGAGAAAGCCAAAGATTGGAGAAGGAAAGGAATCAACATACAAGTCAATTTAAACTCACTTACTGGTCATTATGGACCAGATATCAGAAAACAAGCTGAACGATTGATCGACGCAGGAGAATTTGATTTCGTTGGAACGGATTGTCATCGTATTGAACATTTGATGTTATTGGAAGATCACTTGAATATGCCCTATTTCCACAAAATTGGTAATTACCTAGTCAAAAACATGACGTTGTGAAGATCCATTTGCTTCGACACGCCAAGACAGAAAAATTTTCAGCGAGTGGCAAGGATTTCGATCGCAAATTAATGGATAAAGGGATTCGACAATCAACCGAAATGTTCAAATTTCTGGAAGCAAAGTCGTTTGAAAACACCAATTTATATTGCTCAGCTGCACAACGTACAAAAGAAACATTTAATGGAGTATGTTCCACGATTAATTCTAATCAATTATCATTTCACCAAGATTTATACTTGGCCGGATTGGAAGAACTACTCCTATTTATTTGGAATTTAAAATCACAAAAGGATATTTTCATCATCGGTCACAATGAAGGACTTTCCGAATTAGCTAGTTATCTTAGCGGTTCATATATTCATTTGAAAACCTGTGGCTATTTGCAACTTGAATTTGACTGCGAATCATCGGAAGAAATAAGTAAAGATTGTGGAATAATTCGTGAATCTTATCGCCCTGAAGTTTCATAAAAACTAACTTTACTGAATGCACGAAATAGTAACGCAATTAAAAGCTCGTTTTTCTACAGATGAAATTTCAACTATTCAAAATCAATTTGGTTCCTTTATTTTAATTACTCCAAAAAACAAAAACGGCAATAAAATTCTTATTGCAACCGGCTTGTCTGAATTTCAAATGAATGTGCATGAAAAACATATTGGCGAAGAATTCAATGAACTTTATTTTTATTTACCGAGTTATTGGGATTTGAATGATACAGAAAACACCTCGATGAACTGGGTTTTTATTTGGCTGGAAAAACTTAAAAATCATGTGATTTCAAAAAACTCATGGTTCGGAAACGGACACACAATCTCTACTGGAAAATCACTTATGCCACTTTCTGATAAAATGCTTCAAAATCATTTCATTGTTGCAAATCCAATGGAGTTGTCAAAGGAACTAGCCTCGATTAAATTGGAAGATAAAACCATCCATTTTTTAGCCGTAATACCCATTTTTGAGGACGAAATGGATTATAAACAAGGAAAAGGGACTGCAAAACTTTTCAAGAAATTTGAACAAGCAAATGTGACCGAAAAATTGGATGAATTCCGAAAAACTGTATTGAGAAATCGTTGGAATTTTTTCGGAAAATGAAAATCGAAAATCTGAAAGCTCATCTGGCTTTACTATTTGTAAACCTACTTTATGGAGCAAGTCATGTTTTAGCAAAAGGCGTAATGCCGCAGTTTTTATCTCCAAACGTATTCATTTTATTTCGTGTTTTGGGAGCAACTTTATTGTTCTGGTTAGTACTGTCATTAACGGGTCGAGAAAAAATT
>JBILIY010000209.1:0-3743 GCA_044368815.1 Crocinitomicaceae bacterium | reverse complement strand
AGATGTCAATCTAAAGGCAATGCTTCAATTTGAAAAATTAGGAGTTCATTTTGGTTATTCAGATCATACTGTAGGTTCAGAAGTAGCAATTGCCGCTGTAGCATTAGGAGCAACCGTTATCGAAAAGCATTTTACATTAGACAAAAATCTTCCGGGGCCTGATCACAAAGCTTCGTTGGAACCTAATGAACTATATGAATTTATAAAATCCATTCGTAGAACAGAACTCATCATTTCTGGTTCGGGTAAAAAGGAAACCTCTCCGTCAGAGCAAAAAAACATTGTTATTGCAAGAAAGAGCATTCACCTTAAAAACAATGTAAATCAAGGACATATCATTTCTTTGGATGATTTGGAAATGAAAAGGCCAGGATCAGGAATATCTCCGATGGATTACGAAAAGGTATTAAATAAAAAAGTAAAAAGAGATCTTGCGGTCGGTACACTATTAAAATGGGAGGATTTCGAATGAAAATAGGGGTTCTAACCAGTTCAAGAGCAGACTATGGAATATACAGACCTCTGCTCGAATTATGGCTAAATGATAAAGAAATTGATTTTGAAATAATTGCTTTTGGTCAACATCTTTTAGACACATTTGGAAATACATTTCAAGAAATAGAAAATGATGGTTTTGAAGTGAAACACAAAATTTCCGCTAGTTATGAAAATGACTCACCTAACGGAATAGCTTCAAATTATGCGGATATACTTAAGGAGTTTGTTTCATTTTGGCAAAATCATCGATTTGATTGGATCATTGCTCTTGGCGATCGTTATGAAATGTCTGCAGCGGTTCAAGCCGGTATTCCTTATCATCTAAGATTTGCACACATTCATGCAGGTGAAAAAACACTTGGGGCAATTGACGAAATATACAGACATCAAATTTCCCTTACCTCAGAACTTCATTTTGTAAGTCTTGAATTATATGCAAAACGCGTTCATGACTTGGTTGGTCATAAAGAAAGTACCACTGTCACAGGAGCAATTGGATTAGAAAATTTAAATAAAATCAAGTTGCTGAATTCGAATGAATTTCTGCAAAAATGGGATATTGATATGACCATCCCTACGTTATTTTTTATTGTTCATCCAGAAACAAAAAATTATGTATCTAATTTTGAGTATTCTAAAATTTTAGAGGAAGTTAGCACTGAATTGGCAAAGACGTTTCAATTAATCGTTTCGTTACCCAATGCCGACACAAATGGGAGTATTTACAGAGAGATGTGGAAGCGTGTTCAATCAAAGAATTCAAATGTTAAATTAATAGAGCATTTTGGTTCTCAATCTTTTTTCTCGTGTATGAAACTATCACGATTGATTGTGGGGAATAGTTCGAGTGCGCTTTTGGAGGCTGCTTCATTTAATAAATATGCTTTAAATCTTGGTGATCGGCAATTAGGTCGAATTTCAGGTGAAAATGTCTTAAATTTACCTTATGACAATGCACAAATTTTGAATTTTGTAGATAAATATTCAAAACTCGAATTTACGGGACAAAATATTTATGCAAAAAAAGGAGGAATCGAACTGATCACATCGAAATTAAAAGAATCCGCAAGTTAAAATGGATAAACATTTTATTGAAAAAACTACAACTTTTCAGGAAGCAATCCGCAAATTGGATGAACTTGGAATCGATGCGCTTTTATTTGTTGTTGAAAGCAATCTTAAATTGATTGGTAGTTTGACAGACGGTGATGTCCGTAGAGCATTTTTATCCGGTGTTTCAATTAACGACAACGTAGAAACAGCTATGAATAAAGATCCAAAATTTATTCATCAAAATAAAATCGACGTTGAAAGAATAAAAAAATATCGAGAACAGAATTTAAGAATAATTCCTATTGTTAATGATAGTTTTATAATTGTTGATCTTTTAAATTTTAGGCTTAACAATACTTTATTGCCTTTAGATGCAATCATAATGGCTGGAGGTAAAGGAGAACGATTAAGACCTTTGACTGAAAACACCCCAAAACCACTATTGCGAGTTGGAGACAAACCCATTTTGGAACATAACATTGATCGATTAATTAAATTCGGAATTCAAAATATCCATATCTCTACAAATTATTTAGCGCAAAAAATAGAGGATTTCGTTTCCGATAAAAACAAAAAAATAAAACAAAAAATCAATTGTGTTAAAGAAGAAACCGAAATGGGAACTATTGGATCTTTATCGTTGATTGAAGATGTAAAAAACGAATTTATCCTTGTTGTGAATTCAGATTTATTGTCAAATATCGATTTTGAGGATTTTTTTATTGATTTTCTCAATTCCGAATCTGAACTAAGTGTATTGAGCATTCCTTATAAAATCGACGTCCCATACGCAATTATGACGGTTCAAAATGGATTATTGAAAGATCTGCGCGAAAAACCGTCATATACCTATTTCTCTAATGGAGGAGTTTATTTATTGAAAAGTAGTATTCTGGAATTGATTCCGAAGAATAAATTCTTTCTAGCGACTGATTTGCTTAACCTGATGATAGATCAAAACAGAAAGGTCCGTGTATATGAGCATCATGGTTATTGGTTGGATATTGGAAAACACGATGATTTCATAAGAGCTCAGTCGGAAATTTATCAAATAAAATTATAACATGAATTTTGAATTTAATTTAAAAACAAAAACCATACTTGGTAAAGGTAGCATACTAAAAATCATAGATTTTGTCAAAGAAAATAAAATTGATAAAATAGGTTTAATAATCGATCAATCTCTAAAATCAAATAAGTTTATTGACGAATTCACAATAAAATTAAATGAATCAGGAAATTTTACTATAATCAATTGGTACTATGACTTGCCTTTTGAGCCTGATTATATTTCATTAGATGAAAAAAAATTACTTTTCAAAAGCGGTGAATCAAGTTTGGTTGATGCAATAATTGCAATTGGCGGTGGAAGCGTTATAGATTTTGCCAAAGGAATTTCAACCTTGATAACCAATCACAATAGCGCAATAACTTACAGAGGATTTCCCACAGAATTGAAACCATCGATTCCTTTAATAGCTGTGCCGACAACAGCCGGAACGGCTTCTGAAGTTACTTACAATGCTGTTTTTATCGATACCGATTCAGGAAAGAAACTAGGAATTAATACATTCAATAACTTCCCTGTTCTTGCGGTCTTGGATAGTAATATGACTTTAAGTTGTCCATATGAAGTTGCGTTATCATCTGGTCTGGATGCATTGGTTCATACATTTGAAAGCTTCGCATGTAAGAAGAGTAATATAGTAACGCGAATGTATGCAAAAGAGGCATTCAAGTTACTTTTTTCAAATATTGAATTGGCATTGTCGGATAAAAACAACGATAAAGCAAGAGAAAATATGCTATTGGGATCTTACTTTGCTGGAATTTCACTTTTCAACTCCGGCTCTGGTCCCGCAGGTGCCTTATCTTACCCACTTGGGGTTATCTTTAAAGTACCTCATGGAATAGCTGGTGGTTTCATTTTACCATATTTGATTGAGTTCAATGTACAAAACGGATATGATGAGTATAAGGAATTGTATGATCACATTTTTGATGACAACACAGATGAGGTAAACAAATCTAATCGATTAACGAAAATGATTTTTGATTTGTACGATAGGTTGAATGTTTGGAGTCTGGCAAAAAAATATAATGTAGATGTTCGATCTGAACGATTTCAAGAAAATGTGAACCAGTTGCAACTTGCCTTTGACCAAAATCCAATTGACATTAAAACCTCAGAA
>JBILIY010000208.1:0-3763 GCA_044368815.1 Crocinitomicaceae bacterium | reverse complement strand
AAGACAACTCAACGGGGAGTCGATAATGTCAATTGACACAATTGGGTCTTCTGTATACCCTAAAATCCCTTTTAAATTGGTTTCTGATGCTAATTTGAAGGCTTGATTAATTTCTGCTGTTGTTTTAGGTATAGGAGAGTAGAGTGTTAACTCCGTTAATGAACCGTTAATTACAGGAACTCGAATACTTCCTCCAGTTACCTTCCCTTCAAGCTCAGGGAATACTCTTGAAATGGCCCTTGTAGCACCTGTTGTTGTTGGAACAATCGAAGTGGCAGCTGCTCTGGCTCTGCGCAAATCGCGATGTGGTGAATCATGAAGTCGCTGATCGGAAGTGTAGCTGTGAATAGTTGAAAAATGACAGGATTCAATTGGCATGAGATCGTACAATACCTTTAACATTGGAGCTAAATTATTGGTTGTACAAGATGCATTTGAAATGATCGTGTGTTGCCTAATGACTTCCATTTCGGTTACCCCCAATGTAACAATCGGAACGTTCTCATCAGCCGCGGGTGCTGAAATAATTACTTTTTTCGCTCCGGCTTTTAAATGACCTTCTGCCAATTCTTGTGTAAGGAAAAAACCACTTGATTCGATTACGATTTCTACATTGTATTTTTCCCAGGGAATTGATTTCGGTTCCTTTTCGTGGGTGAAATAAATGTGTTTTCCATTTTCAAAAACTACATGATCTCCTTTGATTGCAAAAGCCAATGGAAATGTTTTGTGAACACTGTCATATTTTAACAAATGCATTAGCGTTTTGGTATCGGCTGGATCATTCACGACCGCAACATCTACTTGGTCGTCTTCCAAAGTCAATCGGGTAAAAAAACGTCCTATTCTTCCAAAACCATTAACCCCAACAACCTTCATTTTCGTGTTTTGTGTAAAGTTAAAAAAGTACTGAAATATGGATGAAAAAAATCCCACTGATCTTCGGTGGGATTTTGAAATTGGTTATACGAATTAATGATTACCAACTGAAATCGTATGTGTTTCCATTAACTGTAACCGTAAATTGCGCGTCACAATTCCCGTCTCCGTAATTGATTGTTCGGGTCGGCTTGTTGACAGGTGTCATTTCGATTACTCCTTGAGTTGGAAATGAGCATCCGACTTGAACGCGAACAGGCGAGGTTGTGTTTGCTGAATACCCTCCTCCAGTTGAATAAACAGCCGTGGCGTTTCCAGAAATATCATATATGTCGTCCATTCTGTTTAAAGGTGTGGAATATCCAGAAATCCAAGTTCGAATGCGGGTAGAAACATAATCAACCACGGTTCCAGATGTCAAAGTTGCTTGACCATCAATTTCAACATTGAAATAAGGTTGTCCGTTGTTGTTTAATCCCATATTTGTTACAGTTTTTGAACCGTCTATTTTGATATCATTAACGTAATAATTGTCAGTTGTATGTGTAATTACGGTTCCTGTTGCTAGATATGCCCCAGTGAACGAAGTAATTATTTTTCCACGTCTTCTTTTTCCGTCGTTACAATCACAATTCGTTGTTCCGTAGTCAACTGTAAGAACCTTGGGAGTTAATGTCGTGTCTAAAGTGATGATGACGTTGCATGGTGTTTTTGGCATTACCGGTATTTCACCTGGTTTTGTTGTAACTACTTCGCCAGATTTATAATAGACCATTGTTCCAGTAATTGCTTGGTCTGAGATATTCGTCATTTCATCAAATGCATTTTCGATTTTGAGGTTTACCAAAGCAGATTGATCGTTATCCCATTTCTTTTTACAAGAAGTTAACGCCAAAATTGAAATTCCTAGGAATAAATAGATGCTTTTCATATGTAAATAATTTGTCTTTTAAAGGTCATATGGAATACGCCATGTTATTTTCATCGGTGCTTGCGCAATTTGTTTGCACGGCTATTTCATACTATTTAATGTTAAGTTTTGATTTTAAGTCATTACTAATTGCATCCTTGTGTAAGAATACATTGATTGTTTTGTGGCGAAAATAATGTTCAGATACATACAAAAATCCTTTTGGATAATTATTAGTTCCCCACGAGTTCTTTACCAAGAAATAGTTGGTGCCGTTCTGATCTTTGAAAAGTCCAACGATATGCATTCCGTGATCGTCTGTTGTTGTTTTATTGTCATAGCCCAACTGACGAATTTCAGAAGTAATCTTCAATTCCTTACCGGGAACTGTAAATTGATTTCCTGAACGATCTGCGCCCGCATCATTAAATCCTTTGTTGTCTTTTCCTTTCACCTCAATTTGGTCTAAATTCTCTGGAACAATAGCAAGGCCATTTTTAAAGCTAAATCCTTTCTCTGATACATCCGCACCCCATGCAACCGTATAGCCGTTTTTCAAAGCTTCCACAGTGACTGAAAACAAATCATCCAACGAGACATTGTAGCTTTCTCCCCAAGCCCAATTGTCTGGAATTTCCAATTGACATTTTTGATACATCGGGTGATTCGTGAAAGAAGTAATGGAAATATAATTGTCCATATTCAATCCCAATGAACTGGAATAAGCACTCGGAGTATATTTCTTACCTTCCCACTGAAATTCTTGAACGTCTTTACCTAAGTTTTTGTCCAACAAGCCTTTAAAATCATTTTTCCAGCTCAAGTCAACACCGTTGGCACTAGCTATTTTTGCCAAAACGCTATTCATAAAAGTTTCATATTCCGTAAACATGGCGTCGTGATTGTAGCCTTTTTCGCTGTTGTAATTACCAGTGTAAATATCGTTTGGAACGATACCAAAGTTTTTTATAACTAACGGAATATCGTGAAAAGCTCCACCTTGCGCAAAGTTTATTTTTCCATCCATTCGGATGTACTTCTCGGCTTTTAATTCATAGGCTTTCCGAACGATATACATTTCGGATAAATTAACTGTTGGTTTCCCCATTCGAATCAATTCGGACTCCAAAAAACTCAGGCAAGAAAAACTCCAACACGTTGATGTTCTTCCTTGGCTTAGCACAGGTGACGGATCGTAGTTGTAAATCTTCGTAAATTGGTACTTACTTCCCTCGATATTTGTTGTTTGAGCAAATGAAATTACTGCACTGAATGGAATCAGAAACAGGATTTTTTTAATATTAAAATACATGTATTAGTTTTTTAAAATCCAACCTTGATAACCCAAATTATTGGCTTTTGAAATTGCTTTTTGAAGTGAATCTAAATCATTTGTTGCACCAACGGTAATTCGAATCAAAGATCCTGCAGATGTTTTGTTTACATCCAACCCTTCGGATCTCAATTTATTGTAAAAATTTATTGCATTAGTTTGATTTGCGAAACAGCCCAACACATATTGGTATTTTTTAGTGTTGTTTGTGTAGTCGATCTCGTTAATTGGTTCCGTAATGATAGGATTAGTATTTTCACTCACAATTGGGGAAGGTTCGATTTTTTCATTCATTCGAACCGTCAGTTTGTGATTGGAATCCAATTGGAAGTCTGCGAAATAAGAATCCCGTTCTTGACTTATTTTTTCCTCAAAAGATTTAGGCTGAATTTCTTTAGAGAATGTCAACGATTTTTTCTTGTAACTACCAACTTCTTGTTTGTAGAACGGATTGAAATCTTTGTGAGAAATCAATCCCGATTCTTGTACATTCGTTCTTGTTGGAATCCAAATGGAATAAAATGCTAAAGGCAATATACACGCCGCAACTGCATATTTCCAAAGATTCCTTTTTCCTTCTGAGATTGGAATCACAGGAGTTTCTTTTTCTTTTTCAATTTCAACTTCAGTCTTTTCGGCTT
>JBILIY010000206.1:0-3785 GCA_044368815.1 Crocinitomicaceae bacterium | reverse complement strand
AGTCGAATTTTTCTCAATAAAGATAGGCACTTTATGATTGAAGGGAAAGGTCAACTAGGAACGTACTTTCGTGACCCCCAAAACATGCAATTGAATGAAGAAGTGCTGAAGATAATTATTCAAATGTCATTTGCACACGCACTCAACTTTGATCTTTACATTCCGCCATTTGAATTCTTGGATGAAATTTCTGTTGCTCAAATTATATCGATAGGAGAGAGCTTGAAATTACAAACAGGTAAAAGATTGGGGTTCAAAATGCGAGCTGAGGATACGGATATCGTTTAAATCGAATTGAATCATTGATGCAGAAAATCAAGATTTTTACACAAAAAAATCTTTTAGACCTATTGTAGTTAAAGTTTTTCATTCTATATTTGCAATCCCAAAATTTGGGGAATATACAGTTGGCCCATTCGTCTAGTGGTTAGGACGCCAGGTTTTCATCCTGGAAACAGGAGTTCGATTCTCCTATGGGCTGCCAGAAATGGCCCATTCGTCTAGTGGTTAGGACGCCAGGTTTTCATCCTGGAAACAGGAGTTCGATTCTCCTATGGGCTGCGAGAATTTAAGAAATAAATAAATACAAAATGGCAAACCATAAATCATCCATTAAGCGTATTCGCTCAAACGAGTCGAAAAGAGTATTGAACAAATACCAACATAAAACAACTCGTAACGCGGCGAGAAAACTACGCGAATTAAAGGATCGCAAAGAAGCTGAAACGCTTTTGCCTAAAGTTGTTGCTATGTTGGATAAGTTGGCTAAAAGAAACATCATTCACAAAAACAAAGCTGCAAACCTTAAATCTGGATTGCAAGTTCACGTGAATAAGCTTTAATTCTAAGTCTGAATTAATTCGAAGGGGCTCATGCCCCTTTTTTTGTTAAGTTTGTTTTGCATGTTTCGAAATATTGCGTTGATTCTTTTAGTTTGTGTAGCTCAATCCTTATTGGGTCAATCGAATCCTTTCGATTATGATACATTGAAATACAAACATATGACCCTCGGGGATTTGGATACGTTAGACGAAGTTGTTCTGCCACTTGCAACCTCTTTTTTGCTAAATGAATCAAGAAACCCATACATATTTCAACCAAATCAGTTGTTTTATACCCATAACTCAAACGGTTCATTTTCAAATCCATCTCAAAATAATTTAATTTTTTCAGCTTTACCGCATATTGGTTTTGGCTATTCGTTTGGCGCTCAAGCCTCCCAAAAGTTGGATTTTGATTATGAGCAATCCTTTAAACATGGGTTTTTGATTAATTCATCGATTCATAATTTTAAAACAGATGGTTTTTTTAGAAATACAAATGCACAAAATAGCAACTACCAAATGGCTTTGGCTCGAATCGGCAAATTGCATTCTTTTCAGCTGCGTGCGAATTCTCAAAAAAATCAACGAAATTGGAATGGCGGCATTCAAAACGATTCGTTGGTTGAAACCTTCTCTCCAGAATTGATTCCAGTTTGGAAAGAGAATGCGCAATCAATTCATAAAAAATTATCATTCCAATTGTCCAATAAATTTTCACTTATTCAAGATACGTTAAGGGAAATGGGGTTTTCTACAAATCACGGATACGATCGTTTCAAGCGATTTTATAGTGAAGAAGATTCTATCTCGGCAATTTATTCGTCTGTTAATCTTGATAGTTTGAGAACCAAAGACTCACTTTTGCAACAAACTGTAACAAATGATTTTGGACTATTTTATAAATCCAAGAATTTTAATTTGGAAGGCGGAATTAGTTCGTCATATTGGAATTACCAAGCTTTCGCTTATCGAAATGATACATTGGAAATTGGAGTCTACACATACATTGATTTGAAAATAAACAAATTAAGTTTCAAGCAGAATGGGAATTTCAACTTGGTCGGTGCGTCAAACGGATTTCATAATACAATCAATTTAAATGGAAATTTAGCTGGACTGGATTTCAACATTTCGCATCGACTCATCAATGAGCTACCAAGTGTTTTTCAACGTTTTTTCTATTCAAACAATGTTGCTTATAAGACGGCAAATCTAGAAAAGCAATGGTTTCAAAATTTGAATGCTCAAGTTGGACGCAAATTTAGGAAGCAGCTTTTTCAATTATCTTACGAACTTGGACAGTTCAACAAAGTATATCAATTTGATTCACAGCAGCAAATTTGGCGAAATGACTTGAATGTTTCCCAAGGAATTTATAACCAAATTCAATTAAAAACGCAACTTAATTGGCGCTGGCTGAATGGACATTTTAAATATCAATATACAGCAATTGATGAAAGCAAACAATTTACCCCAGCACATTTGTTGAACGCTCGGTTATTTGCAAAAGGTGGGATTTTCAAAGCGAAAAAATTAAAAGCACTTGCAGGAGTTGATTTCATCTTAGCATCTTCATATAAAAGGTTGAATTTCTTGCCCCAGATGACGGTATTTGATTTGGAAAATTCTTCACTCAATCCAATTTCTTCCGGTTTTATGAATATGTCTGCATTTGCTTCTTTTGAAGTTGAAACGTTTCGATTATTTCTTCGAATGGATAACTTGGCCTACTTTTGGCAAAACCGACAGATAGAAATTATAAATGGTTACGCTTTTCCCTCATCTCAGTTGAAAGTTGGAATTACGTGGGATTTTTGGAATTAACATTAAAATAAAATT
Source organism: Crocinitomicaceae bacterium (assembly GCA_044368815.1). GTDB lineage: Bacteria > Bacteroidota > Bacteroidia > Flavobacteriales_D > Crocinitomicaceae > UBA952. Next base: position 1,122 of record JBILIY010000206.1, on the reverse strand, counting down.
CATTGAATAATTCATTAAATCTTGAATCATTTGAAGCAGTCATTTTTGATATGGACGGTGTATTAATCGATTCTGAGCCTCTCTGGAAAATTGCTATGGAAGAAGTTTTTTCATCTTTAGGTTCAACATTGAAAAAGGCTGATTTTCAAAAAACAGTTGGATTGCGCATTGATGAAGTGATTCACTTTTGGAATGTTACAGAAAAATGGGGAGTCGTTGATGAGTCGCAAGTTGAGCAAGATATCATTTCAAAAATGGAGGAATTGATTATCAAGAATCCGTTTCCGCTCAAGGGAGTAATTGAAACCTTGGAATTTTTAAAAGCGAAAGATGTAAAAGTCGGATTAGCTACCTCCTCTTCAAAAACACTTATAAATGCCGTTTTGAATTCACTAAATATTAATCATTACTTCGATTTTACTTGGTCTGCGGAAGACGAATCACATGGTAAACCTCACCCTGCAGTCTATTTGAGTGTTGCGAAAGCACTTAATGTCTCACCGACTAAATGCCTTGTTATTGAAGATTCTTACAACGGAGTAATTTCTGGTCTTGCGGCCCGAATGAAAGTGGTTTGTATTCCTGAAAAAACTCATTTCCCAAATCCTAAATTAGCCCTTGCGGATTTACAATTTGATTCAATGGAAGAATTTCTCAGTGAAATTTCGAATTAAGGGGAATTGCTTTTGGATCAATCAGTTTTCAGCTAAGTAGAGAAAAGCGATAGCTGACAAGGAAAGGACTAAACCTATTAATTTTAATCGGTTAATTTTCTCTTTAAAAAAGATCAAACCAATCATCGTTGACATCAACACCACTGAAACATTTATAACGGATAAAACAGTTGAGTCTGCCCAACGTGTTGTTTTGTAGGAGCTAATCAATAGATAAATTGAAAAATAATTTGGAATTCCTAGAACTATTCCTGCGACTATATTTTTAAACTCGAACTTCGTTTTGCCTCGAATTAATTGAACTAGCAATATTGAGAATCCGATAATTCCAGCTACACCCAATCCAATCGCTGAAAATAATGAAGGAGTTAGTGTTCCCAAGGTGTTTTTTTGAGCATAATTCAATACAACATCCAACAAACCACTTCCGAAAAAAAGTAGAATTAAC
>JBILIY010000205.1:0-3796 GCA_044368815.1 Crocinitomicaceae bacterium | reverse complement strand
TGAGCTTTTGCACTTCTAGCCCAAACATCACCGAGACCGATATTGTCATTAACTACACTAAAAGTCAATCTTAAATCTTGTATATTGTTGTGAGCCAAAGGGAATTTTTTTGCGCCTTGTGTTTCTAAAAACAATAGATCATGACGTTTAAAAAAATTCATATAACCATCTGATCCGAAATTATCTTCAACAAAGTTAGTTAATGGGTTAAGAACGCCTACTTCTTCTAAATTTGCATAGGATAGTTCTATCCTCATCGTTAGAACGTCTATAAATAAAATCACTCTCATTTCGCTTTGACGTTCTTCCCAACGGAGAAAAAGCTTGTCTTTTCTAAAATTTAGCCGTTGGTTTTCTTCGCATGCCTCATAATCCGATTTTAGTTGTGTGATAGTTTCCAATATTTCTCCTGAACCTAATTTATTTTTCGCAAGGAATGATTTAGTAAATACATTGTTTGCAACATATTCAATAGTAGAGCATTGTTCATTAATTGGAAGATTGAAATAATGTTTGCTTACCTCGGATAAATTGGAAATCAATTCATTACTAATTAATTTCTTTTGCTCCTCCTTTTGATATTTAGATAATTCGTTAACATATTGTTTTAATTCTTGGTTCGACCAGTTTGGGATTAGAGAAAATGTGACAGAAAAACGACTACGAAGGCTTCCAAAAACGCACATTTTATTGAATATTTTCAAGAATGAGTTATTCAGAAAATATAAGGTTGAAAACTGAAGGGTGTCAATTGAAATACTAAATGCAACATTGGTTTCCTTAGTTTTGTTAACATACTTTTCTAGTTCGATATTGTTTCCGATTTGATTCATAGATCTACTTTATTAATTTTTACAAGTTTTAATGTATACAATGTTTTTGTATAATTCTTATTTCAATATGAGTATCACAAGAAATAACAAGAAAGTAAACACCAATGCCTCATCTGGCAAGGGAAAAAAACTCTGAACCCCAACCAAAATGGCAAAGAATCCTATTCTTAGAAATGAGTTACGTTTGTTCAGATTCATTATTTGGAGTTGTTTTCCGCCAACGATTCCCATTTTAAGTTCGTTTTTTATGCGCATCCATTCGCTCGCAATGATTATAGGAACAAGAATGATTCCTTGCGCTATTCCCATGTCTTCGTAGGAAAGAAAACGGACAAACTCTTTCCCAAAATTGATATTGTTTATATGCAAAAAAACGGCGGAATGAATCACCAGTAATTCGATTAAAAGAAGAACAAGTTGACGAAGAAAGATTTTATTTTTATCCTTTTTAGAAATTTCGGTCAACTTTAATCGCTGAGGTAAAAAAATCACCCTCGAAATTTGATCGAGCATGAAGAATAAAAGAATGAAATAGAAATCCCAATTCCAGAAAAAATAACCAAACAGAGGCAAGGCCACATCGCCCAACAATGAACTTATTCTTTCTATTCGATTCACCTTTTATTCTTAAGGATTGCAACTCGTTCCTTGGTCAACTCAAAATTCGGGTCGTTTTTTAATGCTTTCGCATAGGTGAGCAGGGCATTTGAAATATCATTTCGTTCTTCATAGATTAATCCAACGTTATGATATGTTTCGACGTGTCTAGGTTCAATTTCAAGCACCTTTTCATAGTAAAACATGGCGCTATCCAAATCCTCCTCCGAGAATTGTTTCATATACCCAATTTGGAAATAGGCATCATAATACGTGTCATCCAATCGAATCATTTTTCGATAAAGTGAAGTAGCTGCTTTTTCTTTCCCAAACTTCTGTTTTGCGTAAGCCAATGAATAAATCACATCTGGGTTTTTGGGTTCTATGCGATAGGCTGTTGTATAATATTCAATGCAAATCGGATCCTCTTTCATTTCATAAAGTGAACCGAGCCATAAGTAACCGACCGTAAATTTAGGATCTTGCTGAACCGCCGTCTCATAAGATGAAACCGCTCGTTCAAAATTCCCCAAGTTTCGATAAATACTTCCTTTCAAAAGATAAGCGTCTCTAAATTTGGGATCAATGCGTAAAGCCTGATTAATATACTTGAATGCTTTTTCATTGTCTTGAAAGAAACTATACGTATTTGCCAATCCTACCAGGGCTCTTGGATTTTTCGAGTCTTTTTTGATGATGTATTTGAATTGATTTTGAGCTCTAAAAATATCTTCAGTTGTATAGTTTTGTTTATTCAAGAGCGCCTGAGCATATAGAATTCGAGTATCTAATCGTGAACTATCCAACCGATAGGCGCGAGCACCATCTGCCATTGCGTCTTCAAAACGCATTTTTTCAATTGCTTCATCCCCGTGTCTTAAAAGTAGCTCAATGCTATCTGGATAAATTTTTAAAACACTATCCAACTGCGCTCCGGTGTAATCAATTACTTTCGAATTCTTATTGGAATTTCCGCAAGATAATAAGATGCTAGTTAGAAGTATTAATATGGAAATACGATATGTCATATTACAAAATTAATTATTTTGAATTGGTTTGAATGTTCCGTAATTTTGTAAACGTAATTTGATACAATGCAGTATAAACTTGTTGCGATTATTGTGGCTTTCATTTTAGGGATTACAAATGGCTTTTCCCAAGGTTGTTCTCAATGTAAAATGCTTGCTGAACAGGCAGGAACCGCTGATGAAGCCTCTTTTGGCTCGAACATAAACTATGGAATTTTGTATTTGATGATTATTCCGTATTTGATGTTGATGTTTTTATTTCGAACTCAAATCAAACGCTTTTTGCAAGGCTTGTTTAAAACAGCTTCCAAATAAATGTTTCGTACGAAGAATCATTCTTGTTTTCTTCCTCTTGAATTAACTGCTGAATTTTCAGATTTACCCAAAAAATTGGATTATCCATTTTATTATGACCCAAAGCCACTTGCTGTTCAAGCTGCTAAACAATTGCAAGCCAGGTTGGAAATAGAAGACTTCAATCATAATTTCGGAATCGGACAAACGGAACGAGGTAATGCAATCGGAAAAATGTTTGGGGTTTTGGTCGTTGAGAACAGTTCAGGTGAAATAGGTTATTTAGCCGCATTTTCCGGGAAATTAGGTGATAAAAACCACCACGAAAGTTTTGTCCCACCTGTATTTGATATTTTGGAAGAAGATGGTTTTTTTAAGAAAGGAGAGGTAGAATTAAATGAACTGAATAGAAAAATTGAGTCGATTGAAAATTCTTTGGAATTTGCGAATGCCATTCAATTCTTGGAGCGTTTAAAAAAAGAAAGCGAAGAAAAAATAAATACGTTCAAAGCGTGGTTAAAGTCCGAAAAACAAAAACGTGATGAAATTCGATTGAAAAATATGGATATTCTTTCTCAAGTTGAATTTGAAAAATTGAATGAGAAGCTTAAAAATGAGAGCATTTCACAACAATTAGAATTCAAAAAGTTGAAGAAATCACTGGCAGAACAAATTTTTGATTTAGAGCGAAATACATTTGAGGAACATCAAAATCTTAAGGAAATTCGAGCGAATAAATCAGCTCAACTTCAACAAGCCATTTTCAACGAATACACTTTTTTAAATTCGAAGAAACATAACAAAAGTTTACTTGAAATATTTAGTAAAACGGTTTTTAAAGTTCCACCGGCTGGGGCAGGCGAATGCGCAGCACCAAAATTATTTCAATATGCTTTTTTACATAATTTGAAGCCAATTTGCATGGCGGAATTTTGGTGGGGAATGTCTCCTGACTCTGAAGTTCGACTTCACAAACAATTTTATCCAGCTTGTCGGGGAAAATGCGAGCCAATTTTGCAGCATATGTTGAACGGTATTCAATTG
>JBILIY010000204.1:0-3805 GCA_044368815.1 Crocinitomicaceae bacterium | reverse complement strand
ATTTTCTTGTGTAATTATATAAATTTTGTTGTCAAACAAGTCGTCTAAATCGTCCTCACCGTACTTGTAGGCGCTGATATATTCGTTTGCAATTGTAATTGTTGGGAATTCTTGAATTAGTATGAAATTTTGTTCCGAGGTAGTCATTTTAGCACTTACTTTGACTTTTGACTTCTTAAAACTTTTTGAAAAGTCGGAAATATAATTTTTCGCATCTTCTGTATCATCATCTTTATCTAATTCGACGATTATGAATTGAGATACCTTGTCATCAAACTTGTAAATATACGTTTTGTTGAAATTCACCTCTTCATTTTTCGAGAACCCTTTATTTATAACGTCAATCATTTCTTTAGCTCGGATTGCCTGTTCAGTTCCTGGTTTTTCGTCAATAATTCGTTTTAGTAAAGGCAAGAGATCTTTTTTGTTTTCGGTAAGTTGTCCAGCAGCAAGCACATTCAATAGCATATACTCTGCCCGAAAAGCATTTGTTTTATCAGAAGCTACAATTTTGTTAGTCTCGGTTAATACAGATTGATAATTTCCTCGATTGTAGGCTTCCAATTGCTGTAAATAGGCGATTCCTGCTGCTTGTTGATTTTGTTTTTGCTTAATGTAAAAATCGGGATCCCTGAAGTAATTTGCTGCGTCGGAATTCGGGTATTTATCAAGAATGTAATTTTTGTATTTGTCCGATTTTGTTGATCCCTCATTGATTTTATATAACTGAAAAGCGGAAGATAAATCCGTAATTCCTTCTTTCTTTTTCAACAGGATCCCTTCGAATTGTTGAGCCGCCAATTCGTTTTCGCCCAATATTTCCTTGTATAAAACTCCCGATTTATATAAAGCATCAATGAGTCTAACCTCCGAGGCAGTGAATGCACTGTCTGTTAAAGGAATGTTTTTCAATAAGTCCGCTTCTGTCAATTTGCTTCCGCTAGAAGCAATAGAACTAACATTTTTCGAAGAATCACCTTCTTGTTTTGATTTATCGGAAGTATTAAAAACCGTTTTTTCACTTCGTCGCCAATCATCTTCGTTTTCTCTTGTTCCCCAAAGTTTTTTGAAATCTTTGTATCCATCTTCTCTCAATTTTGGATTGTTGTAAACAAACTTGTTTCCACTGGCATTGCTATTTTGATTCGATTGGCTTTGAAGCTCAAGTAACTTGGCTGCCTCAGCTTCTTTTTTCTTTTGCTCAGCCTCTTCCATCGCTCTTAAGGTTTCCTTTATAAACTCTTTTCGATCGCGTTCACTCATTTTTGCGATTCGTTGGACGCTATCTTCAAATATAGCTGTTTCAACTGCGCTAACAAGATCCGCCAATTTCACAGCTTTATTTTTAATATCCTCACCATTCGGATAATCCTCTGGCATGAATCGTGAACAAGAATCATAATATTTTTGAGCTCCTATGTAGTTTCTACCTTGATATGAAATATCACCAAGTTTCTCATAAGACATGGCTTTTTGTCGCTTGTTGGCCCCTGAGTAAAAAGTAGATTTCGTTAAAAAAACAATTGCTTCATCACGTTGATTTCTATTCAATTCAACCAAAGCCATTGAATAATAAATTTGATCTTTGAAAGGCGCATTTTTAGAATCACGAAGCATTCGCTTGAGATCTTTCGCCGTATTTTCTCCTGTTCCTGTTATTGCCTTGTTCAACCTAGCGTTAAAGGCGATTTCAGGTGCCGCTGATGCTTTTATAGATTTCCCAAAATGATAATTCGCTGAATCCAATTGATTTGTTGATTGATACAATTGAGCAAGAATAAAATGAAGTCTCGCTTTTTCTCGCTTGTCTTTACATTTTGAAATTGACAATAAAAGACCTTCTTTACCAGCATCATAATCCTTTCTTTTAACTGCCAAATCTGCGTAAGCCTTATAAATATCAAATTGAAGACTTCGACTCATTCTAGGTCTAGCTTCTTCTCCAGGTTCAACGGTCTGTTTTTTCTTTACAAAAGGGATGTAATCAATAAATTTCTTTTTTTTCTGTTCTTTTGAAATTTCATTTAAGGCATCCAATGTAAGCTTGGCATCAGCAAATTTGTTTTGTTCGATGTTGATTTTGGCAATCCATAATTCGGCCTCATAAGTTGAAGGGTCTTTTTGGAAAAACTGTTTTACGAATTGAAAATTTTTCAACGCTTTCTCGTAATCTCTGCGATAATACATCGATTTTCCAACCAATAACCAATTTTCATCGATCCAATTATTATATTCAGCTTGCTTCGTATACATGTTTTCAGCGCTTGGCATGCTGTGCTCCAAAATAACTTTTTTGCATTTCGAAATCGCTGTATCAATAACTGGGTACATTCCTTTCGCTTCCGTTTCACTAGGTTGCGGATTTACAGGTAAAATAGAAAAGAAATCTTCCTTACGCGAACCGTTATAAGTCTTTAGCGCACCTCTCATAAGTTCACCTGCATTAAAGTAACCGTTGTATCTTGCTGTTGTAGAGTGGTATGTTCGATTGAGAAAGGAATTATTTTCGGTCGAGCAAGACAAAACCAGCATTAAAAGCAATAGCCAAGTGTAAGAAAGAATTTTTCTCATTTTCAATACTAGTTATAACTGAATTGTTCGATAATTATTGTAAATTAAGCGATATTCGTAAACACTTGTTGAATATCATCATCGTCCTCTATTTTATCCAACATTTTTTCGATATCTACAAGTTGCTCCTCGGTAAATTCAACTGGGGAAGTTGGAATCCGTTTCAAGCTTGATTTTTGTACCTCAATTTGTTTGTCTTCCAAGGCTTTTGCTATCGAACCAAAGGCTGTGTAATCACCGTAAACTACAATTTGTTCGTCCTCAACTTCAATCGCTTCGCATCCCGCGTCAATGAGTTCTAATTCCAATTCCTCAACATCTATGTTTTCCGATTTATTAATTTCAAAAACACTTTTTCTTGAAAACATAAATTCCATAGAACCATTTGGAACAACCCCTCCTCCTGCTTTGTTGAAGTAGGATTTCACATTCGCAACTGTCCTCGTGGGGTTGTCAGTAGCACATTCAACATAAACCAAAACACCATGCGGACCCTTCCCTTCATAATTTACTTCAGTAAAGGAAGCAATATCCTTTTGAGCTGCACGTTTGATAGCCGACTCAATGTTGTCTTTCGGCATATTTTCCGCTTTCGCATTTTGAATTGCTGTTCGAAGCTTCGCGTTGGTAGAAGGATCCATCCCTCCCTCTTTTGCTGCCATCGTAATGGCTTTTCCGAGTTTTGGAAACATTTTGGACATTTTATCCCAACGTTTTTCTTTTGCTGCGCGACGATATTCAAAAGCTCTTCCCATATGCTATTTTTTGAGCAAAAGTAAAGATTTGGATTGAAAATTTCAAGTCAAATTATGGGAATGACCTATCGTAAAATTCCCAAAGCTTCTAATTGTTGAAGCAATTGAGATTTTTACTCCTTGGATATGTTATTATTGAGGTATTCATTCAGCCGTTGTTTCGAATTGAACTTTACGTCTGCCCAAAATAAATTGATATCGCCAATGTGGTAATCATCCATTGTCCAAGCCATGCTTCGGTAGGGGAAATGAGGTGTTGATATCCATATCGCCCCATCAATAACATGCGTTGAGAACGATTGGCTGTACATCTTGTCATTGGAAAACAAAAATCCTTTGTGTTTTTTTCTATCCGCTACTTTTTCGGTATTCCAAGTTACTGGATTTACAACCGCTTTGCCTTTGTACCACATTTCGAATTTTTCCTTATTGACTTTTCGTTTGAACGTATTCCAAGAAACAAATCCTCCAATTTGATT
>JBILIY010000202.1:0-3842 GCA_044368815.1 Crocinitomicaceae bacterium | reverse complement strand
TTTATATAATATTTTTGGCGCATTTGAAATTGAAAGCTTAAAAAATCAACTTTTAGTTAAAGGATATGACCTGAATATTACAAATAATTTAATATTGAATAACAATTCATTAGATCTAGTAATACAAGAACTTATTAATCTTGGCTACTCAAACTCTGAAATAAATAATATTTTAAGTGCTCCAAACAAGAATTCAATTCTATTTAATGAATTAGGATCCAATCCTATGTTCAATTATATAGTTAAAAGTGAAACACCTATGGTCGGAGCTTCAGGAGCTATTTCAGGGTTAATGGCGGCATTTGCGATATTATTTCCAAATACAGAATTCCGTTTGTATTTCGCAATACCTGTTAAAGCCAAGTATTTGGTTACGGCCTACTTTTTATTTGATGTATATATGGCTTATCAAAATAATGCTGACGATAATACCGCTCATTTGGCTCACATTGGTGGTGCCATTGTTGGTGCTATCATTGTATTGATTTGGAGAAAAAGGGATCGCACTAATTTTTGGTAAAATGCAACATTCACGAAATTTTATCGAGGAAATTAAATATCAATTATCACATGGCACGATGACAAATAAATTGATCATCTACAATGTATTTGTTTTTGCTTTAATTCTATTATTGAATATTTTAAATCTAACAATTAACCAGATTTCGTTAACTGAATATTTTTTCACCCTAGATACCAACTTAGTTGGATTTATTATAAAACCCTGGGGTATCATTACTAGTATTTTTTCTCATTTTGAAATTTGGCATTTGATTTTCAATATGCTTTTTCTTTATTTCTCAGGACAACTATTTGAGCAGATTTTTGACAAAAGAAGACTTTGGCAGACCTATATTTTTGGTGGAATTTCAGGTGGCATGCTTGAAATAGCTGCTCACTATTTGTTTCCGTCTTTTCAAAATGCGGATCAGGTTGTGGTTGGTGCATCAGGATCAATTATGGCAATATTTACAGCATTAGCCTTTCATAGTCCTAATATTCGTGTCAACCTATTTGGAATCTTTCCTGTCAAGATTTATCTAATCGCCATTTTCTTTTTATTAAACGATCTAATTGGAATTGCTGACCCTTCGGATAACGTTGCCCACTTTGCTCATTTAGGAGGTGCCATATTTGGGTTGATTTCGATACAATCTATGCATTCAAATAACAACATCTTAAGCGTTTTAGGAAGTTTTTTCGATCGGATAAAAAAAATCATTACATCAGGTAAATCTACGAAAAGTGGCAAAGCTAAAATCAAAACGGACGAGGAATATAATCTTGAGAAGAAGCGGCGCCAGGAGAAAACAGACGCTATTTTAGACAAAATTTCGAAATCAGGTTATGAATCTTTAACCAAAGAGGAAAAGGATTTCTTGTTTAATCAAAGTAAAAAATAACTCTCTGTCACGCAAATTTTTCAGCATATCGACACTTTTTAAGCTTGTATCAGTTTTAAGCTTTGTTTGCCTGCTTTTAGCATATTCATCACCATACATTCATCCGAATACACTCAAATTTTTACCTTTCTTGGGATTAAGTTATCCAATTATTGTTCTTGTAAATTGTTTTATTTTAATCGTTTGGATAATTGCACGTTCCAGATGGGCAATCTACAGTTTATTTATAATCCTCCTTGGAGGAAAACTGCATTTCAGAACTTTATCTTTTACCATTTCAAAAGATGCAACGAAGAATACAGAACTTAAAGTAATTTCTTACAACGTTCGTCTTTTTGACGTCTACAACCCAAATTTAGAATCTGGATTGGAAACCCGAAATCAAATATTCCAATTCTTAAGAAATGAAAATCCGGATGTAGTATGTTTTCAAGAATTTTACAGCCAAGATAAACCTACTCGTTTTGAAACAATGGATTCGCTGTTTCAAGTGATGGGAACAAAAATTTATCATCAACGAAGCGCTTATAAGCGAATAGCTCGTCAAAATTTTGGAATTGCGATGTTTTCAAAATATCCAATGATTGCGAAAGGTGACGTTATGTTTGAAACACAAGGTTCTCAAGATTTCAATTATTGTATTTATGCCGATATCGTTAAAGATCAAGATACCTTTAGAATTTACGATGTTCATTTACAGTCCATTAAACTTCAAAGTGATTATTATTCCGCTCAAACAAATGATCCAACTTCCAACCTAGCTCAAGAAAGCACCATTCGTTTGATTTACAGAAAATTACAATCAGCCTATGTAAAGCGTGCTGACCAAGCTAGAAGGGTTGTCAATCACATCAAGACTTCCCCCTACCCGACCATTGTTTGCGGCGACTTCAATGATACGCCAATGTCATATACTTACAACCAATTTGATCGCGTTTTAACAGACGCGTTTAGAAATACCTCTAACGGAATCGGTGTAACGTATGTGGGTAAAATGCCAGCAGGTAGAATCGACTATATTTTTCACAGTCCTGAACTAGCATCCAACAACTTCAAAATTCAACAAGAAGTCCTTAGTGATCACCGAGCCATTTCGTGTACAATCTCCAAGTAATGTTTGTAGAAATTAATCCATATAATATTGATTCACGCCTAATTCAGCAAGCAGTTGATGAATTAAAACAAGGTAAAATCATCATCTTTCCAACGGATACTGTTTATGCCTTTGGCTGCGATTTGATGAACAAAAAAGGACTTCAGGAATTAGCTAAAATGAAAGGAGAAAAATTGAATAAAGTTAATTTTTCAATAATTTGTTCAGATCTTTCCAATCTCTCAGATTATACCCGACAAATTGATCGTCCAACATTCAAATTACTCAAACAATATCTTCCAGGACCATTCACCTTTATTCTTCCCGCTAGTAACGAAGTTTCAAAAATTTTCGATTCGAATAAAAAAGAAATTGGGATTCGAATTCCGGATAATCATATTGCAATCGAATTGGTAAAAGCGCTCGGAAATCCTATTGCTTCAACTTCACTGCATAATGACGATGAAATACTTGAATATTTCGCTGATCCATACGCTATTTATGAAATATACGATGACCAAGTGCCGTTCATCATTGATGGTGGATTCGGACATTTAGAAGGTTCTACGATTATTAATTGCGTTGAAGGTGAGCCATTTGTGGTGCGAGAAGGTCTGGGAAAATTAACTAGTTGACGATGATTCTTATAATTGATTGCGGAAGTACTAAAACACCTTTCATTGAGGAAATAGTGGATGAATTTTGTGACTTCAAAACTATTCCTTTTTTTGATTTGAAAGAGGAAATGACCATTGAATGCAAGGGAATGATATTCTCTGGAGCTCCAATTCTGATTACGGAAATAAATATGGAGCGCTATTTAAATCACGTTTTATGGATCAAAGAATTTACTAAACCAATCTTAGGAATTTGCTTTGGACACCAATTGCTGGGGCTTTTACACGGTGCTTTCGGATCAAAAATGCGTGAAGATCGTGATTGGCAAGAAATTGAAACGTTTATTGATTGTCCTCTCTTTAATAAACTTCCTTCCACATTTGATATGATGGAAGATCATTGTGAAAGTATTTCCATTCCTGAAAATTTTGAATTAGTTGCCTCATCGGACGTCTGTGTAAACGAAGCAATGAAACACAAAGAAAAACCATTTTTTGGCGTACAATTTCACCCAGAAGTCTCTGGAAATTATGGTAGAATAGTTTTTGAGAATTTCATTAATTTGACGGAAAACAATTGATTTCCTTTTAATTGTATCTATTGCGAAACATAATAGTTCAATCGAACATTGTTCAACTTAATTTTCTGCTTCGTTTCATTCAATAAATACAAATGAAAAGAGTTTAAATTCTTAAACTTCTCAATTTCTTTGGGATTAAATTCCAAAT
>JBILIY010000201.1:0-3852 GCA_044368815.1 Crocinitomicaceae bacterium | reverse complement strand
GTTGATTTAGGCTGCAGCCCTAATGAATTCCCTGTGAAATATCGAACTTCATTATTATGGAAAGTCGGGAAATGAAATTTATTACGAAAAGAACGCAACGGATCAACCTGATCCAAGCTCTGAGCAAATGCTAAGGTATTTTCGAACTGCATAAACGATGGATTATTGCTAAATTTGTTTTTTCGGTACAAATATAAACTTTTAAAAAATGATGCTACAAGAAGGAATCGACCGATCAATATCCAATGAGTTATTTCAGCAATCGAAAAACTATTTTCCGGGCGGTGTAAATTCTCCTGTTCGAGCTTTCAAATCAGTTGGCGGAACTCCGTTATTTATTAAAAAAGGAGATGGTGCTTACATTTGGGATGAGGATGAGAACAAGTTCATCGATTTCTGCTGTAGTTGGGGACCTTTAATTCTTGGGCACAACGATCCTGATGTTTTCAATTCAATCGTTGAAACATTAAAAAATGGATCCAGCTTTGGCGCTCCCACACGAAAAGAAAATGAGTTGGCATCATTTATTTTGGACCGAATTCCCTTCATCGACAAAATACGCTTTGTTAGTTCTGGAACCGAAGCAGTTATGTCTGCGATTCGCTTGGCAAGAGGTTACACCGGGAAAAATAAGATTGTTAAATTCGATGGTTGTTATCATGGTCATGTCGATGCGTTGCTCGTTAACGCCGGAAGTGGTTTGGCGACCTTCGGAACTTCTTCAAGTGCGGGAGTTCCTGAATCATTTGCTCAGGAAACATTGGTTCTACCCTTGAACGACCTAGATGCTCTAAGAAACTGCTTTGAATCATACAGCGGCGATATCGCCTGTGTTATCATTGAACCGATTCCAGCAAATAATGGTTTACTGCTTCAAGATAATTCGTTTTTAAATGGTTTGCGAGCTTTGTGCACGGAATTCAACATTTTACTCATTTTTGATGAAGTCATTTCCGGTTTCAGAGTTGCTTTTGGTGGTGCTTCAGAATTATATGGTATTTATCCCGATATCGTTACATATGGAAAAATTATAGGGGGTGGACTTCCCGTAGGGGCATACGGAGCAAAAAAGGAAATAATGCAGTTTGTTTCACCTGATGGGCCTGTTTATCAGGCCGGGACACTTTCAGGGAACCCGGTTGCCATGGCAGCAGGACTTGAACAACTTAAAAAATGTTCGCAAGAAGGTTTTTATTATGAATTGGCAAGTAAAACAAATGAATTTATTGAAGGAATAAACAGCTTTTGTGCTGAAAACTCCTACCCTCTCGAATTAGTATCGATTGGTTCAATTTTCTGGTTCTCTTTCAATGGTAAAAAACGTATTTTATGTTCAAGTCAAATCGAGTCAGATATGTCTTCTTTTAATAATCTTCATAGTTATTTATTGAATCATGGGGTTTACTTGGGTCCTAGCGGCTATGAAGTTGGATTTATTTCAAATAAACATGATGAAACCATCCTTAAACTTGCTGCTCAAAAAATCAAAGAAGGTATTAAAAAATTGTTCTAACAAACTTTTACAGATTATAATTGTTGATAAGACATTAACTAATCTTGCTGAAAGATAATTTCAGTACTTTTGCTTATGCCTTAAATTTATTTGGGCTTTAATATTAACCGATTTATTGCTTTGATTATGCAGCACAAAGGTGAAATCCTAGAAAAAGCAGTGAGGGAAAGCGGAATGCCGTTGACCAAACTTACTAAAAAATTAAACAAAAGCAGACGTTGGATCTATAATGCTTTTGAAAACCCTAATGTTTCCATAGATTACATTTTGGAAATTGGTAAAATTATTCATCACGATTTTTCCGAAGACATTGCGGAATTAAAAAAATACCGAACGATGGCAGCATTCATGCATCTTGAAAATGTCTCTGAAACAGATAACAACGAGAAGCAAGGTCAAGACTATTGGAAAAACAAATACTTGAAATTGTTGGAGAAATACAACCAACTTTTAGAGAGGGGTCTTTAATTACTCGAATCAAACTATTTCTTTGTAGCTTTGAGCCATGATTTTAATCACTGGTGCGACTGGTTTATTGGGTAGTCATTTGCTTATTGAGCTTACTCAATATCACTCGAAAATCAGAGCAAGTTATCGCAACAAATTAAAGTTAGAACAAGTTGAGAAGTTATTTCAGTTTTACCACAAATCTCAATCAAAAGAGCTATTCGGGAGAATTGAATGGGTGGAGTGCGATTTATTGAACCTTTCACAAGTTGATAAATTATTTCTAGATGTTGAATACGTTTACCATTGTTCAGGAAAAGTTTCATTCTTTAAATCAGATTTCAATGCTTGTTTTCGAAATAATCGAGATGTAACCGCGAATATTGTAAATTTCTGCCTTTATTGGAACGTCAAAAAACTTTGTTGTGTTAGTTCAACAGCTGCAATTGGCACTACTCCAAATGGTCTAACTTCAGAGTCAGACAAATGGGAAAATGGAAAGACAATCAGTGGTTATTCGGTCTCGAAATTTTCAGCGGAAAAAGAAGTTTGGCGTGGAATCGAAGAAGGATTGAATGCCGTCATAATCAACCCATGTGTAATCCTTGGCCCCGGCGATTGGGATGAGTCCTCTTTAACGATTTTCAAAACAGCGAAAAAAGGAATTTCATTTCACCCAAGTGGGAGAAACGCAATTGTAGACGCAAGAGATGTCGCGAAATCGATGAGACTATTGATGGAATCATCCATTCATTCCGAAAGATTTCTTTGTACTGGAGTGAATATCACCTTTCGGGATTTATTCAGTAAATTATGTCTCAAATTCGGGAATAAAGCTCCGTCGATTGCCGTTCCTCGTTGGTTAACTGCTTATTCAGCATACAAGTCGATAGAATATGATAATTCCAAACTTAAAAAGGCTATCGAAGTTAAATTTCACACCTTAGAGGAAACCATTGATAATGCGATTGCTTTCAAACATTTTGATTCGTAGCTTGTTTTTTTTGCAATGAAAAGAAGAGAAATCATTCTTTCCGGAATATTGGTAATTTTCTACACGGTTGGCATCGTTGGTACCCACATTTCTGCATACAAAGATTCATTTTTTGGTCTTTCTTATTTCAATCTCCTTCTATCATTCGTTATCCTGATTTTAGCACGAAATGACAAGAATAAAGCTTTTTGGGGGTTCCTCGGATTTGCTTTTTTCATAGGAATGTTAGTTGAATGGATTGGAGTACATACGGGATTATTATTTGGGGATTATTATTATGGTAAAAACCTTGGATTCAAAGTATTTGAAGTTCCCTTAGTAATTGGACTTAATTGGGCTATGCTCACTGTTGTTTCGTCTTCTGTTGTTAGTAAAATAAATACGAATCGTCTCATAAAAATTTTACTCAGTGCGCTCGTGATGACCCTTTTAGACATGATAATGGAGCCTATTGCAATACGATCTGATTTTTGGTTATGGAAAGATGGTGTAATTCCTTTTTACAATTATGTTTGTTGGTTTCTAATATCGTTAATTTTACAGTCGATATACTTTCGTTTCAACTTGGTGGAATCGAACAAAGTACATAATTTATTGTTACTTTGTATGACAATATTTTTCGTTAGTTTAATTTTATTTTAACTATGTATTGGTGGGGACCTTTTGTTTTGATTTTAGCTTTTTTTGGAATGGAATTCATGGCCTGGGCGACACACAAGTTTTTGATGCACGGTAATATGTGGTATTTCCACAAGGACCATCATCAAGTTGAAGAAGGATTCTTTGAGAAAAACGATGTATTCTTTTTGATTTACGCGATACCATCGTGGTTGTGTATCATGTTAGGAATGATGTATCAATTCTATGTTCCTGTTTGGATCGGATTTGGAATTGCGAC
>JBILIY010000199.1:0-3869 GCA_044368815.1 Crocinitomicaceae bacterium | reverse complement strand
TTGTTCAAATTGTAGATGAGTTTTGTGATGACCATACCGAAGAGAATCGTCAAAAATTAATGAAGAGTTTGACACTTTTGAAAGACAACGAGCTTCAATTAATCGAAATGCGTTTTTTTGAAAAAAGATCTTTTAGAGAAATTGGAGAAATATTGGATTTGACTGAAAACAACGCAAAGGTTAAAACATTCCGAGCGTTAATCAAATTAAAGAAAAAATTTAGTTTGCAAAACAATGAAGAAAATTAAAATTTTAGTTGATCGAATTGAGCCCTCAAAAGAAGATATTTTGAAACGGCGAAATTTTGATGAGGTAATTCAAAGAATTAATCGTTCTAAATCCTTGCTGAGAAGCCCCTGGTTTTATGGGGCTATTGGCTTTTCTAGTATGTTAGGATTAATTTTTTATTCGATTTAATTAGTGCATTTGATTTAAGGTGGTTAAATTTTTATTTTTTTTTTTGATTTTTAATGAAATATAAACTAACTTCGTGGGTCTTTATGACTAACCTACACACATGAAGAGAAGCTTTTTATATTGTTTATTGGCAGTTTTTCCTTTGACTGTTCTTTCGCAACATGCAAATTTCAACTCCCAACGAAATTGGTCTTTGCATAAAAAGGAGTTGCAAATTGGTTTTGGTGCTACACAGTTTAATGGTGATCTTGGTGGATCAGTTGGAGTAGGTAGAGACTACAGCCTTAAAGACATAGATATTCAAGCAACTGGAATGGCTGGATGGTTGGGTTATCGTCAAAGATTCCATCCATTTTTTGCTACGACAACAAGTTTGTGCATATTTCAACTCAAAGGAGACGATAAGTGGTCTGAAGAACCTACTCGTAATATGAGGAGTTTGAATTTTAAAAGTTTAAGTTTTGAAGTTCAGCAGCGTTTGGAATTCATATTCGCAGCAAATGAGAAATTTGGTCCGATGTTTAATCTTCCTGGAAATTATTCAAAGAAAAGCAGAAGTCAACAATATTATGTTTTTGCAGGACTCGGATTATTGTATTTCAACCCTAAATCTGAATATACCGACGGTAGTATGGTGGCATTGAGACCATTGAAAACGGAAGGTCAATCTGCAATGTATAGTCCATTAACACTGACTATTCCAGCGGGAATAGGTTTTAGAATGGGGGTTTCAAAAATGTGGCGTGTAGGGATGGAATTGGCATACGTAAAAACCTTTTCTGATTATGTCGATGATGTAAGTACAACCTATGCAGATCCATCTCAATTAAGTTCTGCTCAAGCGCAATATTTCGCAAATCCAGCTGCTGGAAATCCTGCTTTTAATCCTGGTGAAAAACGAGGTGATTCAAATCAAAAAGACGCATATTATCATGTTAATTTGATTGTTACTAGGAATATAACTTACAAAGACTACGGTAGACAGCGTAAAAAATATAACTTAAAATCCACCGGTAGATATAAAGTTTAAAATACCAAAAAGAAAAGCGAGTGCAAACTCGCTTTTCTTTTTTACATTTGTTTATGTATTCTATCATTCGGAAATTCCTTTTTCTATTTGATGCAGAAAAGGTTCATTATTTTTCAACCAACACGCTTAGTTTCATTCTTAAATTACCATTAACAAAAAGAATTTTTAAAAAACTTTTTTGTATCGAACACCAAAGTTTGGAAAGAAATCTATTTGGTCTAACATTCAAAAGTCCCGTTGGGCTTGCTGCTGGATTTGATAAAAATGCTTCAATGTTTCAAGATTTGGAATATTTAGGATTTGGATTCATTGAAATAGGAACCGTAACCCCTAAACCTCAAGCCGGAAATGATAAGCCAAGACTATTTCGATTGAAAAAAGATGAAGCAATCTTGAACCGAATGGGTTTTAATAACGATGGTCTTCAGGTAGTTAAGTTAAGATTAAAAAATCGAAAGCAAAAAGGATTGGTAATTGGTGGAAATATTGGTAAAAACAAAGTCACTTCGAATGAAGATGCGATAAATGATTATATTATTGCTTTCAATGAACTGTTTGAAGTTGTCGATTATTTCGTTGTCAATGTTTCTTCTCCCAATACCCCTAATTTACGAGCACTTCAAGAAAAGGAACCGCTTAAGAAAATATTATCAGAATTACAATTACTCAATTTACAAAAGAAAAGTCAAAAGCCAATTTTATTGAAGATAGCACCTGACCTAACTAATGAGCAACTAGATGATATAATCGATATTATCCAAGAAACCAAAATTGCTGGTGTTATTGCTACGAATACTACGATTAATCGAACGGCACTTAAGACCGATGATAAGATAGTTGAATCGTTCGGTGCAGGAGGTATCTCAGGTAAACCGCTGACAAAACGATCAACCGAAGTGATTCGTTATTTATATGAAAAATCGAATGCAGCATTTCCAATTATTGGGGTTGGCGGAATTCATTCTCCGGAAGATGCCATCGAAAAATTGAAAGCAGGAGCCTCACTCATTCAATTATATACCGGATTCATTTATGAAGGTCCGGGATTAATCAAGCAAATTAACAAGGAAATTATCAAACAAGGTTTAAATGGATAAGTTGAAACTTATTGAATGTCCAAGGGATGCCATGCAGGGAATGCACGATTTCGTTCCGACAGAAATTAAAACGGAATACATCAATTTACTTTTGAATTGCGGATTTGATACCATTGATTTTGGAAGTTTCGTTTCACCAAAGGCAATTCCTCAAATGCGCGATACCGCTGAAGTTTTGAAAGGACTTAAATTAAATAAACAAACAAAGTTGTTAGCAATAATTGCCAATGAACGAGGGGCTGAAGATGCATTATCCTTTGAGGAAATCGACTATCTTGGTTATCCTTTTTCAGTTTCTGAGGTGTTTCAGATGCGAAATACTAACTCAACCATTGAACAATCATTAGAGCGAGTTGAGAAAATTCAAAATTTGGTTGAAACGAAAGGAAAAAAATTAGTTGTATACTTATCTATGGGTTTTGGAAATCCATATAATGAAGAATGGAATCCGGAAATTGTTTTAAAATGGGCGAAAATTCTCAATGAGAATATGGGAATTGAAATATTGGCACCATCTGACACAATTGGGTGTGCAAGTCCTGATTCTGTTCAACGATTATTTAAAATATTATCCGATGAATTGCCTAAAGCTGAATTCGGAGCACATTTACATGCGCGTAAAGAGAATGTTAAAGATCTATTAGAAGCTGCATTCTCCGCCGGATGTCGCAGGTTTGACAGTGCAATCAAAGGATTTGGAGGTTGCCCAATGGCAAAAGATGATTTAACGGGAAACATCCCAACTGAAGAAGTTTTGAAGTATTTTTTGAATAAGCAAATCGAGACAGGGATTGATATGACGTGTTTTGAGAATGCGTTTCAATTTTCTTCCCGAATTTTCAAGGTGTAAGCGTAAAGTATTTAACATAAATTCAATTGAATGACGAAAAAGAATAAAATAATTATTTCAGTGTTAATGATTTTAATCGGAGGAATCATTGCAATGGTAATTATGAAAAAGGGCTCGGATGACACAAAAAAGATTTCTAAGGATCGAGAAGATAAAATTCCTGAAGTCATCGAAATATCAACTGATTTTAACGAAAATGAGTTTAAGACAGCAGTTGAGGCAAAATTGCTAAAAGAGCTTAAGATTTGTGATTCTACAATGACGGAGGATAACAATCTTGAGCGTCCATCTTGTTCGCCACGTTTTTTTCGATTTTTCCCACTCAAGCACAATAAACCATTGAATGAAGGATTTATCTTGCTTGTTCGTTCAGGTGTTAATAGTTTCCCAGTTCGACGTCTATTGGTTTTTGAACGTTCAAATGGAAAATTAATAAATACAAATCGTTTCATTGGGTACATAATCCAGACAAGAA
>JBILIY010000200.1:0-3869 GCA_044368815.1 Crocinitomicaceae bacterium | reverse complement strand
AACTAAATTAATCGACAGCTATGAATGTTTCAGATCATTGATACTTTTTGAAGGATTGAAACAACCTGTTCTCGTTTGTAAAGATGATATTCGACCGAAATTTGTGATTCATTCATTTTCTGAATCTGAAATACAACAGCGCATCGATGAAATCCGAGAAATAGGATTTGATTTTCAAAAAGAACCTTGTTTGCGATTCGATTGGATTAAAACGATTGAAAAAAATTATCTATGTATTACAAACCATCATATTTTATTCGATGGTTGGGGGAAACAAGTCATTTTAAGTGATTTCATTCGAATTTTGAAATTTCCCAATATTTTTATTGCTGAAAAACAAAACAAATCGTGGTATGATGCCTGGTCGAATTTGGATCACAAGAAGGCAATCGAATCTTATAAGAACTACCTTACCCAATTCGACGATTTTGCAGTGATTTCTCAGATTTCAGCCTTGAAGCATGAGAATTTGGAGCACAAAACAATCGTTTCATCTGACACCATTGAACACACAAGAAAGAGCCTAGGCTTGACGGGCGCTGAATTAATCAATTTTTCTTGGTCCATTTTTGCATCAATTTGGACACAAAACGAACGTGTTCAATTTGGAGTTGTTAAGCAAAATGGCTTAGTAGATCAAGTGAAAAACGGTTTCGGAATGGGAATTCAAACCCTACCTTTCCAATTTCAAGTGGATTTTAAAGCGACGATTCGCGAGCAATTAGACCGATTTAAATCCAGGGAACGTGAAGTTGCTGGAGCCACTTTTGCAAATAGCATCGATCCGCTTTTTAGTCAATACAACTACGAATTTCTAATTGCTTTCGAGAATTATCCATTGGATAGTTCGTTGGGCTCAGTAGAAAATGAATTTAAACTTTTATTTTCATACGACCGATCGGAGTTTCCTTTAAGTCTTGCCATTACACCCTATACGGATCGATTTGAGTTCGATTGGCATTACAATACAAAATTTCATTGTACTGAACAGATAACGTTTTTAGCGGATCAGTTTCATTCTTTTTTAGAGCTTTTTGAATCAAATTTAGAAATAACTCCATTGAATTTGTGTGAAAATTGGTTTCAATCGTTTAATCAAATTCCACAGTTCAAAACAGATTTTGACAGAGAAGAATTTCTGAAAAAATTGGAGGAAAATTTGACGTTGGATCAACTATCTTACTTCAATCAATTTTCAGAAACTTTCAAATCATCCGTTAATAGAATTTGGATTTATGGGGATAAACATAAATTAATGATTCCTTTATTTAGTGCAGCGTGGAGTCAGAATGTCGAAGTATTGACAATAAACGAAAAAGAATCTGATTCCTTTTTGGATAAACTTTTTGAACTGAAAAAACCAGATTTGATATTTTCTTCAGTTGATGATGGCCGTTTTACTGATTCCATTTTACTAAATCAGGATTTATTAAACTTTAAATGGGATAGAAAAGGAGAAAAGACCGTTAACCACATTGCTATATCCATTTGTACGTCCGGCTCAACGGGTGAACCCAAGGTTGTTCAATTGACTTTAGAAAATATCATTTCATTTTTTCAAGCTTGGGATGAGAAACTACCATGGAGAGAAAATGAAAATTTCGCTTCTATTGCTCATCCAGCTTTTGACATTGGAGTTGCTGAACTAATTTTTCCACTTTGGAAAGGTTGGAAAATTAAATTATTCGACAAATCCGTTCTTTCCGATTCTAAGCTACTTGAACATGAACTAAGCGATATTTCAGCTTTCCACATGGTTCCAACATTGCTTGACTCGTGGTTTGAAGGTGCAAAATCGGATAATGAACATCGATTGATAATGACCGGAGGAGATAAAGTCCCTCCTCATTTACGTGAAAAACTAAAGCAAAAATTTCCAAATGCTCAGCTTTTTCAATTCTATGGCCCGTCTGAATGTTCTGTTCTCGCAAGCGGTTTCGAAAATAAAGGCCAATTTGAAAATAACTTACTTCCACTTGGCACACCTTTCAAACACGCTGAACTTCTTGTTTTCGGGGAAAAAGATGTCCCATTGGGTCCAAACCAGGAAGGTGAAATCATCGTTTTAGGCCCAGCAGTTGGAGCTGGATATGCGAATCAGAATAATTCAGAAAAGTTTTTCATCTATAATAACACTCCAGCTTACAAAACGGGAGATTTTGGTTTTAAAGACGAAAATGGGAATCTGTTTTTCAGAGGCAGGAAAGACAGTCAGCTAAAAATTAATGGGCAACGAATTGAACTTGCACGAATTGAATCTGCGCTAAAGGATTGGTCTTCAATTGATAACTGGGTGGTTGTTCCAACGGGAAATATGCTCTTCGCCTTCGCTAAATCAATTCAAACACATTTACCCAACAGAGAAAAACTCCAGCACTGGCTTCCATTTTACGCCATTCCACAGCACATTGAACTAATTCCAGAATTCCCATTAAATAAAAATGGGAAAGTTGATCAACAGCAATTAATCCAATATGGCATTTTAGCGTTGGAGCAAATCCAAGAAACAGGTTCCATTAATTCCGAAATAGAGTCCAATATTCTGGAACTTTTCAAGGATAAAAAGCTAAATTTTTCTATAGGTTGGTATGCAAATGGACTCAATTCGATTGATGCGCTTAAACTTTCCGGAATATTAAAAACAAAGCTGAAGATTGTCATCGAAATAAATCAGATTTTGGGAGTAGAAAATTTATTCAAAATCTGCCAAACAAAACTGATTTCTAAAAGTGAAAAAAGCGATTTAAACATTATCGAGATTGGTCAGACAGTTTACTCTACTGCTGCACGTCTCATCTTTTTATCCGAATCAGATGAGCAATTTTTCAAAAGCTATTGGATTTCAAGTGGCATTAAATTATCAAGTGATTATGATCTTAAAAAAATCACAAGTTGGATAAATCAACAATCAATTCTCCATCTTGCCGTAGCGTTCAATAAAAGCGAATATGTTTGGAAAAAAGGCGAAATTCAACTCCACGAATTCGAGGTGAACTCTGAAAACGAATTCATTACAAAAGTTGAAAATACATTCTCTGAAATCAATTCTTCCTTATTTATATCATTTATAGGGAAATCCGAAACAGAAAATTACCTTGCCTTCAAAGTGCATCATTCGTTACTCGATGGTTTAGGATTGGAATTGGTTTGGGCAAAATTATACGAAGATTTAAAAAACGATCAAATCAACCCAATTAAATTAATTGCCCCAAGAGAGGAAAATATCGATCTGGGTTTTTGGGAGCGTTTTTTGCAAGATGTAGAAGTCAGTGCATTGGCTTTCGAACGATCAAATTCAGTTGAACAAAAAGCAAATCGTTTGAACATTGATTTATCGAACGAAGAGAAACGAATACTTAGTGAATTATCCACCACCTATAACTGTAGCCTTTTTGAAGCTGGTCTCATACTCTTTGTAAGGATGATGAACGTTTTCAAATCAAAAAATCAGGCGGTCGGAATACCTGTAAATACTGGAGAATTTGTCGATTCAAATCATATTTCGGCAATGTCAGTAAATATTCTGCCTTTTAAAACCGAATTTGAAAAAGTTGATGATATAATAAAAAATTGGAGAGAACTATTTGGTAAACGTTTTACGCCTTTTTCTGAAATCGCACAATTGGATAAAAACCAAAAAAAAGGTGTTCCTTTTTTCAATTGCACCTATTTATATCATTCTCAAAAATCGGATTTAAAAGAATTTACACCTATTGAATTTAAAAGAGCTGCTACTGATTTCAATTTTTCACTAGACTTTATTGAGGAAAAGGATAAATTCGTTTTTGCTTGGGAATATCGCAGTGACCTTTATTCAGAAACCGCTATTCGAAAGTACCATCAACTGCTTTTTTATGGAATAGAAGAAC
>JBILIY010000198.1:0-3881 GCA_044368815.1 Crocinitomicaceae bacterium | reverse complement strand
TTCAAATCAAGCGTCTCATACAAATGCCAAGAAATAGCCTCTCCTTCGCGGTCCTCATCGGTAGCGAGCCAAACCACTTCGGAATCTTTCGCTAATTTTTTCAATTCAGAAACGACTTGTTTTTTATCAGGCGAAACTTCATAATTAGGCAAAAAGTTATTTTCCAGATCAATAGCAAGTCCCTTCTTTGCAAGGTCTCTAACGTGACCATAACTAGACTTTACCACAAAATCTTTCCCAAGATAACCTTCTATTGTTTTCGCCTTTGCAGGTGACTCAACGATAACCAAATTTTTCGCCATTCTCGATTAATTTTTGGACAAATGTAAATGTAAAACTATTGAATCCACAAATTGTTTTTTACGATTTTTATGACCTGTATATAATTAACCTATGGTTAAGGATTTTTTAAAATTTTGATTTTTTACTTTTTGATTCATTTTGAAATTTTAACTATGTCATTTTGTCACTGTTTTTGAATTTCGTAATTTCGCAACCTATTTTTAGAAAAATGTCAATCGGTAATAAAGTAATTGAAGAAGACAAACAAGGTGAAGCAACCATGGTAGCGACCAATGAAAATTCAACGGGAAAAAAACTGTATTTGGAAAGTTATGGCTGTCAGATGAACTTTTCAGATAGCGAAGTCGTTGCTTCAATTATGTCGAATGAAGGTTATCTCACCACAAGAAACTTGGATGAAGCCGATGTTATATTGATAAATACCTGTTCCATTCGAGAAAATGCAGAAACGCGTGTTCGCAATCGATTGACCGACTTAAAAAAGCGGAAAGAAGATAATCCTGAATTGGTTGTTGGAATTTTAGGCTGTATGGCTGAGCGATTGAAAAAATCACTCTTGGAAGAGGAAAAACTAGTTGATTTAGTTGCTGGGCCTGACGCATACCGCGATTTACCAAATTTAGTTGATGAAGTTGGAACTGGGCAAAAAGCAGTAAATGTTTTACTCTCTCGTGACGAAACGTATGCTGATATTTCACCTGTTCGATTGGATCAAGGAGGCGTAACTGCTTTCGTTACAATCATGCGTGGTTGCGACAATATGTGCTCATTTTGCGTTGTTCCATTTACTAGAGGTCGTGAGCGATCTCGAGACCATCAAACAATTGTTCAGGAATGTGGAGATTTATTCGAAAAAGGATACCGAGAGGTTACTCTTTTAGGTCAAAACGTTGATAGTTATCGTTGGAACATTTCATCGAAAGGTGAAGTTCGAAATGTAAATCAACCAACAACCAACTTTGCTCAATTGATGGAAATGGTCGCCTTAGTTTCACCCGATTTACGTGTTCGATTCAGCACTTCGCATCCAAAAGATATGACGGATGAAGTTCTTGAAACAATGGCGAAGTATGAAAATATTTGTCCGTACATTCATTTGCCAGTGCAATCAGGACATACAGATGTTTTATATCGCATGAATCGTGGATACTCACGTGAATGGTATCTCGATCGAATTTCGGCGATTAAGCGAATCATTCCAGATTGCGCAATTTCAACAGATATAATTACTGGTTTTTGCGGCGAAACGGAAGAAGAACACCAAGATACACTTTCTTTAATGGACGAAGTTCAATATGATTTTGCCTATATGTTCAAATATTCAGAACGACCAAAAACATTGGCAGAACGTAAATTTGACGACGATGTTCCCGAGGAAGTTAAAGGACGAAGACTCAATGAAGTGATTGAAAAACAATTGAAATCTTCACTTTTATCGAATCAACGTCAAATTGGAACCACTCAAAAAGTATTGATTGAAGGTTCATCCAAACGTTCTGAAGATCATTATTGTGGAAGAACGGGGAGAAATTCAATGGTGGTATTTCCAAACAACAACTACCAAAAAGGACAGTATGTGATGGTGAAAATCAACGATTGCACCTCTGCTACGCTCTTGGGAGAAGTTGTTTCCGTTTTATAATTCACGAACTATGAATGTTCTGCAAGTCAAACAACGTTTCGGAATAATTGGGAATGCGCCATTACTAAATCGTGCGTTGGAGGTAGCCATTCAAGTTGCTCCAACAGATATTTCTGTTTTGGTTACTGGAGAAAGCGGAACAGGAAAAGAAATCATTCCGCAGGTCATTCATCATTTGAGCAAGCGAAAACATGGTGAGTATATCGCTGTTAATTGTGGGGCAATTCCAGAAGGAACAATCGATTCAGAATTGTTTGGACACGAAAAGGGCTCGTTTACCGGTGCGTCTGGAAGTCGTCAAGGTTATTTCGAAGTAGCGAACGGAGGAACAATCTTTTTGGATGAAGTCGCGGAATTACCAATGCAGACACAAGTTCGATTACTTCGTGTTTTGGAAACGGGAGAATTCATTCGAGTTGGTTCATCAAAAGCGATTAAAACGAATGTTCGTGTTGTAGCTGCAACCAATGAAAATATGCAACAAGCAATCGCCTCCGGGAAATTCAGAGAGGACTTGTTTTATCGTTTGAATACAGTTCCTATTTCGCTTCCAGCTTTGAGAAGTCGACAAGAAGATATTCATTTGATTTTTAGAAAATTTGCCCACGACTTTGCTGAAAAATATCGCATGCCTGCAATCAAATTGACTGAGGATGCCGTTGACGTTTTACAAGCCTATCCTTGGCCCGGAAATGTGCGTCAATTGAAAAACTTAGTAGAGCAACTTTCAGTCATTGAAACAAAACGCGAAATAGATGGATTTATGCTTTCTTCTTACCTGCCCCAACCGAATGAGAAAGTAACAGCTTTGGTTGGAGCAAACAATACAGATAGTTTTTCCGAACGCGAATTGATGTATAAATTCCTTTTCGATATGAAAAAGGATTTGACGGAACTAAAAAAATTGGTAATTGATGTGATTGGACAAGGCTTGACGACGCCTTTGAACACAGATCAAAATGAGGTTCTGAATCGAATTTATCAAGAAGTAAACGAAACAAATGCATTGATTCCGAGGGTCCTTCCGGCACCGTCTGTCGAATCTAATTATCAAATTAAAAGTGCAGATTCGTTTGAAGTTCACGAAGAAGTGGAAGAATCGTTGTCGCTTGAAGATCGTGAAAAAGAACTCATTCGAAAAGCTTTGGATAAACATCGAGGCAAACGAAAATACGCCGCCAACGAACTTGGAATTTCTGAACGGACTTTGTATCGAAAAATCAAGGAATATAATCTTACCGATTTATGAGAATTTTCCTTTTTGCCTTGATTTCACTTATCCTTTCATCTTGTTGGCCTTCGAGCGTTTCATTCAAGGATACCGGTTCAATGCCCGAAGAATGGAAAACATTTTCGGTAAAAACGTTGGATAATAATGCTGCGAATTGTCCATTGAGTTACTCTCCCCTGTTAACAGAACAAATTAAAGACGGAATTCAAAACAACACGAGATTACTACTCAACACCCAAATCGGAAAAGGAGAAGTGAACATTGAAGGAATAATAAGTTCTTACAACGTTGCGCCTTTGGCAATTCAGGGGAATGACAACGCTTCCAAAAACCGATTGACGATTTCTGTTCAATTTACAATCAATACGACCAAACCAAAGGAAGAAAGTTTTAATTTAGCCTCGACGCGCTTTGCAGATTTCGATGCTTCAGTGAATTTATCTTCGGTTGAATCGAAACTTTTGGAGGAGATCAACGAGCAAATCGTTCAAGACGTGATCAATAAACTTTTGAGTAACTGGTAATGTTAAACAGCGATTACATTCATTTGAAAATTAAAGCTCCTGAAACTTGTTCTTCAGAGGATACCAGTAATTTAAAAGAATTAATTGAATTATATCCCTATGCTTCAACGTTTTCAATTCTCTATTTAAAATCACTTTCCAATTCAGGAGATATTCGATTGGAAAATGAATTGGAGAAATT
>JBILIY010000196.1:0-3884 GCA_044368815.1 Crocinitomicaceae bacterium | reverse complement strand
GTGCAAAATTGGAAAACATTTATATGTTCGATTCGAAAGGCTTGATTCATAAAAGCCGAACCGATTTGGATCCGATGAAGCAATTTTTCGCTGTTCATCAAAAAGACATTCTTTTCGCAGAAGCATTTAAAAATGCGGATGTTTTTCTTGGATTATCACGAGCAGGATTGGTTTCAAAAGAAATGATAGCGGCAATGGCAAATGATCCAATCGTTTTTGCTCTTGCAAATCCTGAACCCGAAATTTCATACAAAGAAGCAACATCAGTTCGTAAAGACATTATTATGGCGACTGGTCGTTCGGATCATCCTAATCAAGTCAACAATGTACTTGGATTCCCTTTTATTTTCAGAGGAGCTTTAGATGTTCGGGCAACCACCATTAATGAAGAAATGAAACTAGCTGCCGTCAAGGCAATTGCTGCTTTGGCAAAAGAAACCATTCCGGAAGAAGTTATCGAAGCTTATGGCGAAAAGAACATTTCATTCGGTCGTGAGCAAATCATTCCAAAACCATTGGACCCGAGATTAATCTACTATGTCGCCCCTGCAGTTGCAAAAGCAGCTATGGATTCAGGAGTAGCAAAAAATCCCATTTCCAATTGGGAAGAATATGAAACGCACCTAAAAAATCGATTGGGTCTCGATAACAAGCTCGTTCGCAACATGACTTCAAAGGCGCAAAGTAACCCAAAAACAGTTGTTTTCGCCGAGGCCGATAATGTAAAAATTCTAAAAGCAGCTCAAGTAGCATACGATGAAGGAGTCGCATTTCCAATTCTTTTAGGAAAGAAGCAGCGAATTTTAGACTTGATTGAAGAATATGCCATCGATTTACCTGAAGTTGTAATTGTGGATCCGAAATCAGAGGAGGAAGAAAAACGACGAATCGCATACGGAAAAGCCTTTTTTGAAAAGAGAAAACGAAAAGGATTTACCGAGTTTGAAGCCATTCAAATTATGCGTGAACGAAATTATTTCGGTGCGATGATGGTAGATCAAGGTGACGCAGATGCAATGATTACTGGTTTAACACGGAGTTATCGTTCATCT
The DNA here is from genome assembly GCA_044368815.1 of Crocinitomicaceae bacterium. Lineage (GTDB taxonomy): Bacteria > Bacteroidota > Bacteroidia > Flavobacteriales_D > Crocinitomicaceae > UBA952. Next base: position 2,832 of record JBILIY010000196.1, on the reverse strand, counting down.
GTTCGTCCTGCCTTACAAACTGTAGGCTTACAAAAAGACGTGAATGTGATTTCGGGAATGTACATTCTTAATACCAAACGAGGACCGCTCTTTTTGGCAGATACTACTGTAAATCTCAACCCAACTGCTGAACAAATTGCAGAAATCACTTTCAATGTCTCGAAAATCATTCGTAAACTAAAAGTTACCCCGAAAATCGCATTACTAAGCTATTCAAATTTTGGTTCTTCTCCAGGACCAGATTCTGAAAAAATGGCTGAAGCGGTTAAAATCCTCCATGATAAACACCCTTCATTAGTTGTGGATGGAGAAGTTCAAGCAAATTTCGCATTAAACGAAGAATTGATGAACGAGAAATTTGCTTTCTCGCAACTTGCGAACAAAGAGGTAAACACACTCATCTTCCCAAATCTGTCTGCAGGAAATATTTCATACAAATTATTGCAACAAATGACTGATGGAGATGCTATTGGTCCTATCTTAGTCGGGTTAAAGAAATCCATTCACGTTTTGCAACTTGGTTCCTCAGTTCGAGAAATCGCTAATATGGTTAAGGTTGCTGTTATTGATGCTCAAAACAAATAAAGATGATTGGTTTACTGAATGGCAGATTAATTGAAAAAAATCCAACAGAGCTGCTTATCGATTGTTCGGGTGTTGGCTATGAGGTTAAAATTTCATTGAATACATTTTCTCAGATACCTGAAGGAGAAGCAATTAGAATATACACGAAGCTAATTGTTCGAGAAGACGCTCACCTTCTCTACGGATTTTACACAAAGGAAGAGCGAGAAATGTTTAATCACCTTATCAGTGTTTCCGGAATTGGTCCAAATACAGCAATGATTATGCTCTCATCTTTGAAAACGGATGAAATTGCTCAAGCCATTGAAAATGAAGATGTTCGAACGATTCAAGGAATCAAAGGAATCGGAGCCAAAACGGCTCAGCGTGTAATCATTGATTTAAAAGGAAAAGTGTTAAAATTCAGTGCATCAAGCGAAAATATGTTCTCACTAAACAATACAAATCGATTTGATGCGTTAACTGCTTTAGTTTCGCTCGGGTTTGATAAAAAATCCGCAGAGAAAGTGTTAGATAAAATTGATACTGGGGAACAAACTGTTGAAGTTCTGATCAAAGAAGCATTGCGACTATTGTAAATGATTGTAAAGCAAAAAATAAACATACTTAATTTATCGCATCTCTTATTGATGCTTCTAACCTTATGCGGAACACTTGTTTTTGCTCAAAACGACCCTGAATTACCTTTCCCCATTTACAATCCGCTTAATCCAGGACAAAATTTACCTCAAAGTTTTGACTTAGGGGATCCAACCTCATTGAAACAATCCATTGTTTACGACCCGTTAACCGGAACATACATTTTTACAGAAACATTAGGCAATGGCTTAAATTTCCGAAATCCTTCAATGATGACCCTTGAAGAATACCTGGAATATGAACGTAAAAAATCAATGACTCAGGATTGGCAGGAAATCATAGAGGAAGAAACGGCTGAAAACCGCAATTATGAATTACCAATCAAAATTGGAAGCAAGGCGTTTAAAAATTTCTTTGGCTCAGATACTATTAAAATCATTCCAGGCGGAAATTTGGAACTTTTTCTCGGAATAAATCACTCACGAATCGACAACCCAATGTTGCCGATGAGACAACGAAAAATTACGCGTTTCGATTTTAATCAAAATATCAATCTTGAAGTTACTGGACAAATCGGAACAAAATTAAAGATCAATGCCAAGTACAATACCGGAGCGACATTAGACTTTGAGAATATTTCAAAACTTGAGCATACTGGTAACGAAGATGAAATTCTTCAAAAGATCGCTTTAGGAAATGTTTCACTAGACTTACCAACTACCCTAATTCAAGGTTCGCAAACCCTATTCGGTGCCAAAACACAGCTGAAATTCGGTCGAGCGACTATCGATTTAATCGCTGCATCATCGAAAGGTAAACGAACTGAAATTAATGTCACAGGAAAAGCGCAGACTCAGAAATTTGAATTAACTGCGGACAATTACGAAGCAAATAAACATTATTTTCTTAACCTTTATCATCAGCAACATTATGATACGGCAATGTCCACGCTCCCTGTTGTTAATTCTACCGTTTTCATCACGAGAATTGAAGTTTGGGTAACCAATCGATCAAATATTACTGAAAACACAAGAAACATTATCGCATTTTCGGATTTAGGTGAATCAAAACAGGCAAATTGGCAAGGAAATCCGGGGACGTCTTCTCCCAATCAAATGCCAGACAACCAATCAAATGGATTATATGATTGGGCAGCCAATCAACCTTTGATTCGTGGTTTTGCCAATGCAGTTTCAACACTTAGCGCTCAAGTTAATTCCCCAGGACCTTTTCAACAAGCCATTGAATATGAAAAAGTTGAAAATGCAAGAAGATTAACAGAATCAGACTTCTCCTACAACTCACTTTTAGGTTATATTTCTCTTAACCAAGCTTTGAACAATGATGAAGTTTTAGGAGTAGCTTATGAATATACCTATCGCGGCGAAACTTATCAGGTTGGAGAATTTTCAACAGATGGTTCGGACGGACAAGACGCATTAATTCTCAAACTTTTAAAGCCGACAATTACAAATCCTAACAATAAAGTTTGGGATTTGATGATGAAAAACGTATACGCAATCGGAGCCTACAATGTGGATCAAGCAGGTTTTAAAATAAATATCCTTTACAACAATCCAGATCAATCGATAAATATTCCATATTTCCCTATGGACGGGGTGAAAGACCAACAATTAGTGACTTTGTTGGACATGGATAAAATTAATC
>JBILIY010000197.1:0-3884 GCA_044368815.1 Crocinitomicaceae bacterium | reverse complement strand
ACTCTTTTAACGAATACAAGTCAAGTTCGATATAGTGGGTGTTGGGCTTTTGAACAAGCTGGAAAAGAATATGGAATCATTGGTTCAACTGAAGGAACTCATTTCTTTGAGTTAACAGAAACTGATAAATTCAAATTTATCGATTTCGTCCCCGGTCGATTTGTTTCTTCTCAAGCCATCAATCGGGAATATAAACATTTTAAGAATTACGTTTACGCCGTTTGTGATGATGGGCCAAGTAGCCTTCAAATTATTGATGTTTCCTACTTACCTGATTCCGTGCACTTAGTCGCTGATTTAAGAAATAACCTATTTGGTAAAACGCATAATCTATTTATCGATTCGTTGAATGAGTTATTATACATGTGTCAGGTTACTCCAGTCAATAACAACCTTGAAACATCTATGATTCCGCTTCGTGTTTATTCACTATCCGATCCAACAAATCCAGCACTTCTGTGGCAAAGTCCGGAGGAAATTCAAGATGTGCACGATATTTACGTTCGAGATAATTTGGCTATTCTGAATTGCGGTTACGATGGAATTCGAGTTTACGAATTTTCAAATCCGACCAATCCTATTTACTTGAGCAATTTACAAGTATATCAGCAACAAGGTTATAATCACCAAGGTTGGCTCTGTCCAGATGGAGAAACGTACGTGTTTGCTGATGAAACACCTGGAACTTTAGTTAAAAAAGCCAAGTTAAAAGAAGATTTTTCGATTGACATACAATCCTTTTTTGGTCGACCGAATTCACCATATAACAAAACCGCACACAACATCCACTGCACGAATGAATTTGCTTTTATCGCTTACTATAATGATGGTTTGAGAATCTATGATTTGCGGGTGAATCCTCCAAGGGAAGTTGCTGCATATGACACATACATAGACAATGAACTTACAAATGGTTTCTCAATGTGGGGCGCTTGGGGAATTAACGCTTTATTGCCAAGTGGACGTATTTTGGTTTCCGATAGAAATACAGGTTTTTACATGTTTGATTTCGATCGGGAATTTTTTCTGAATCAAGCATCCAATGAAGTTATCGTTTACCCTAATCCAATTCGAGAAAATCAACAGCTAACGATTCGAATGCCTTATGATAAAGGCAATGAATTTAAATATGAACTCTATGATCCAAATGGGAAGAAAATCAAAGAGAATTCAATACTCAATCAAAGTTTCGCAGAAGTTAATCCTCCAGAAGTTTCCGGAATTTATTTTTTAAAAGTTAAATACATGGATTCTTTTTCGAACGAAGTGAGTGTGGTTAAAAAGTTGGTTGTGGAGTGAAGAATATAGAGTTAAGAGAATTCGTTAAAAAGAAAACCCAACGACAATTTTCGGAACGATATTCTTTTTCCAATCTTCATTTGAATAATATCCAAACCGGTAAAAAGAACCCAATCCAATGCTCGAATTCCCAGAGGTAAATATTCCACTTAGAAAAACTCCAGCTTCATGCAAGCCTTTATCCATTGATTTAAATTCGATATTGTGTTCTGATTTATTTTCAAACTCACCGATTCCATAGGCATAATGAAATCCGAATTGTGGTTGATTCCATTTTGCCTTCGTTCGAATTGCGTTAAATGTAAATCGCGTAAATACCGATGCTGATTTCTTATGATAGAATTCATTAACACCAACCGTTTCAAACGAATTCGGAACCGAAACTGACCAATTTTGCCTGGAAGCTTGTAAAGCGAAAAAGTAATTCAAAGGAACGTTACCATTTGCAATTCCGCCTTTAAAACTCCAAGATAATTTACCGATACCAATCACAGTAACATTTTGACTAATTGAAAAATTCAATCGTGAATAACTCAGAAATTCAGGATAATCTGATGGAATCCAACCTTTATCAAATTGAACCTGAAGTCGCGGGTATTTTGTACCCATCGAAACACGTTGATTACCAATTAAATTAACTCTTTCTCGAATATTCCATGACCAAATTAACGAAGTTTCCAAAGCATTAAAAGTTGACAAACCATTGTATTGATAGCCATTTTTGAAAATTAGATTATGTATGTTTATATCAACTTGGATTCCCATATTGGATCGAATCGAAGTGGAAAAAGTAGCTCCATATTTTTCTTGAATCGCCATGTTGGAAATAAACAAGTATCGTAAGGACTCGTTTGAAAATAGTCCAGGAGAAAAGAACGGCTTGGTAGACCCCACTTCGGAAACATCGCTTTGAATGTATAAATTAAGTTTAGTTCCTGTTTTCCTATGCAAAAATAGAGTTGAGTATCCACCATATTTAAACATTTTATCTCCAGTTCCATAACCAAAGTAGGCACCGAAAAGCAGAGGACGCATTAATTTTTCGGATGTTTCAATTCCTAACCCAAATCGATATTTTTCATATTCATTGTAATTAAAAACACGTTTTAAATCAATATTAAAATACGAAATCGGTATTTTACCTGTGGCCAATACTTTTGCAAAAAAGACATATTTATCCAAGTTTTCAGCTTTGGCAAAACTGTCAACCACATGATAGGTTTTTAGTTCTTTCGAATTCAGCTCATTTTGACGTAAACGATTCCAGGTAGTATCTGAAATTTTATTGGCCTTATCAGTGGTTTGAATGGATACATTGTTAAATCGTTCTTTTTCCAATTCTTTCGGATTAAAACTTACGCTTTCAATATAGGTTGAACCTTTTCCTTGAAGAAACCCCGATTGATTTTTCTCTTTTCCATACGTTATCATTGCCGTTTTTAAATCGATTGTTGTGGAAAGTTTGTATGGGAACCATTTTGTGTTATTCGTAAATCTATATTCTTGAATAATATTTATATCGATTCCGGAAGTATCTTTATTAAATGGTTCAGCGACAACTTTCTCAATCGCATAACCATTGGTATTTATGAATAATCGTCCTGTTAGACCATCGAAATTCTTATTGAGTCTCGGTCTATAATAAATGGTATAGGTCGTATCACTTTCGTTAAAAGTTGAATCCTCTAGCACAAACAAATAACGATTCAAAGAACCGAAAGCGATTGGGTTCACATATTGCTTTCCAAGAACTTCCACTTGGTTATCATAAAAATGGAATGACTGCATTTCTTGAGCAAATGTTGAAAATAGAGGATCGTTAATTCCTGAAACTTTATATGCATCAATAATCTCCTTTTCTTTATAAGGTGGCTCAAAAAAATGCTTAGAAGCAGACTCAATGATGAAAAAATATTGTTTATCTAGAAATGTGCGTGCACGTATGATATTGGAGTCCGGTTTTGGAAACATGACCGTGTCGAAAATATTCTTTCTTGTTTCCTGATCAACATCAAAAATGTATTTGCTGTATTGCTTACTGATGAATCCGTCATTTTCCAAGGGATGATTCTTCTTTCTGTTTTCAATTACTTTTACCATAATGACTTCCGCCGGATTGACGCCTGGTTTCACTGTAACATTCTCCAAAGATTTCATAGACGGCGTTAGAAAAATAACACTATCATCAATTGTTAATGTAAGGCTTGTATCACGATAAGAGATTGCTTTAACAGCAATACGCTGGTTTACATTGGTTAAATTGAATTTCCCATCAATATCTGAAAAAAACGGATTCTCATTTACAGGATAAATTTTCCCGAATGAAATTGGTTCGCTTGTATAGCTATCTTTTAAATATAAATTTTGAGTATAAGCCGAATTTAAACCAATTAGGATTAAAATTAAGTAAATATGGATTTTAGTCATTGGAATATTTCAAATATAATCAAAATTCTCACAAACGAAAAAACCCCATTAGCTTAGTGCAAACGGGGTTTTTAAAAAATCGGCGTCGACTTACTCTCCCACGGTCAAAACCGCAGTACCATCAGCGCAAGCAGGCTTAACTTCTCTGTTCGGAATGG
>JBILIY010000194.1:0-3910 GCA_044368815.1 Crocinitomicaceae bacterium | reverse complement strand
CTCACAATTGGGGAAGGTTCGATTTTTTCATTCATTCGAACCGTCAGTTTGTGATTGGAATCCAATTGGAAGTCTGCAAAATAAGAATCGGGTTCTTGGCTTATTTTTTCCTCAAATGATTTAGGCTGAATTTCTTTAGAGAATGTCAACGCTTTTTTCTTGTAACTACCAACTTCTTGTTTGTAGAACGGATTAAAATCTTTGTGAGAAATCAATCCCGATTCGAGGACATTCGTTCTTGTTGGAATCCAAATGGAATAAAATGCTAAGGGCAATATACACGCCGCAGCTGCATATTTCCAAAGATTCCTTTTTCCTACTGAGATTGGAATTACAGGAGTCTCTTTTTCAATTACAACTTCAGTCTTTTCGGATTGTTGTTTTGATACAAATTGCACAGAAGTTAAGCCGTATGCATTTAGTAAAAAGTTGAAATAACGATCTTGCTCGAAATTGATATTCCCTTCAGCATCCAAATGGAAAACACCAATTTTAGGAAGTTCATATTGCTTAGAAGCTTTTAACTGATGATTTATTTCATCTACGAATGTTGAAACGCGACTTTCGGAATCTTGAAAGGATAACTTATTTTTTGTTGCTATTTCATTTACCAAAAGTCCGTCGTTGGTAATAAGGTGTTTGTTGAACAACAAATGTTTGGATGGAGGAATTACTAAATTGCGATCTAAATCAATTTTCGCCGAAGTTTGTTTCGCAACGAACCCTCCAAACTTGGGGATAATCACACACGAGTGATTAAGTAATAAATCGCAAAGAATTTCCTCAATCGATAACATAGATTCAAAATTACAAAAGTTTCGGGAAATGAGCAAGTAACTTACAAACAGGCCAAGACCTTATCAACATCAGCGGGAACATCAATATTTGGTGTTTCAATGTTTGTTTTAACGACTCTGATTTTATAACCGTAATACATCCAACGTAATTGCTCGAGTGATTCGATTTTTTCAAGTGCGGAGGGTTCTAATTTTGTAATCTGCTTTAATATATCGCTCCTATATGCGTATAGTCCAATGTGGCGAAGAAAAGGATAAGCTTCAAAAGCTTTTCCTGAGAAATTTTGAGAATTTGGTATAGCACTGCGACTGAAATAAATGGCATTATCTGAATTGTCAACAACCACTTTGATTCGATTTGGATTATGAAGATCTTCCTCGGAAATATTTTCAGTTGCTAAGGTTGCAATTTGCACCGAGGAATCAGAAAAAACTTCGATAAGTAAATCCAGTTGACGAGCGTCTACGAGAGGTTCGTCTCCTTGAATGTTGATTACCAAATCATAATCACTGTTTCGACTGAGCACCTCGGCGCATCTATCCGTTCCTGAAGGATGTATTTCTGAAGTGATTTCTGCTTTACCACCGAATCGTTCAACTTCTTGGAGAATTCTCACATCATCAGTAGCGACAATAAGGTTTGAAATTAATTTTGACTTTTTAGCACCTTCATAAACCCGATGAATCATTGATTTTCCTTTTAAGTCAATCAATGGTTTTCCTGGAAATCGTGAAGAACCGAATCGAGCAGGAATGACACCTAAAACGCGCATTAAAATTTCATTTGAAGTTGCGCCATGAAGTTTCTAGGTGGTTGGATATCACCTGGTCTGCTTGAATATTCCGCATTGAAAACATTGTTTGCGATGAGTCCAACTCGGAAGTTATCGTTGATTTTATATCCGATTCTAACGTCAAATACCAAGTTTCCTTTATTGAACTTCTTGCGATACTCCTTAAGACCAGGAAGAATGTAGGTATTTCCAGCGATAGGCTCTTCGAAAACTCTGTCGATATTTTTCATAAAACTGCTGTAGCGATTCGATATCCCAAAACTAAATTTCCGCCAATTAGCCTCAATGTCGGCTTTTACAAGGTGATTAAAACGGTATTTAAGCATGTTAGTTGTCGAGTCAGAGTTGTAAACGGTATAATTGGGATCATTATTTAAGGAAATAGGATTCATGTAAGTATATCCGATTAATGAAATCAATTCTAATTCTCCAATTTTACCCATACTATTAAAAGAAATATCAACTCCTGTAATACTTGCTTTTTCAGCATTTGTTGCTCTAAACCCAATCAGGTTGTTAATTGTGTAACCTTGATTAATAAGGTTTAAATACTCAGATAATCCTTCTTGGGTTGCTGTATTAAGGTAGTTGCCGGTTTCTGGGTTGAATAAACCAAAAGCAAACTCAATCATATTTGAATAATTATTGATGAATCCTGCAACATCAAACATTCCCTTCCAATCTCCAATTCTAACTCCTTGTTTGAATCCAAGTTCAGCTGCCCACCCAATTTCTGGGGTTAATGAAGGATTTGGGAATATGTTTAATGCACCAACAGATGTCTGTGTATATCGCTCGGCAACCGAAGGATAGCGAATTCCTTGTCCGATTGAAGCTCTTAAATGCGTGTATTTAGCAAGTTCATAGTGAAAACCTGTGCGCAAAATTGGATAGAATGGTAGGGATACAGAATCTTTTTTGTTTATCATAAAATCAGAATCTCCTGTTCGACCATCCATTTGAAAATGCTCTAAACGCATACCCGCACTTATATCTAACTTGCCAATGTGGTGCTCATATTGCAAATAAGCAGCAACGTTATTTGAGGTATGATTACCAAATAGTTCGGAGGTAACAACGTTGTATATATTTGAAATTCCTGAGGTAAGCGTAATGGCTGTTCCAAAGTTCTTTTGAAATTGATAATCGGTAAAATAAATAACGGCACCATTACTCTGGCTTGGATTATTAATGTTTCCGTTGTAAGCATAATACATTCTTGTCTTCAAGCTATGCTTATTGTTCTTTTTGTCAATGTATTTGATATATGGATCGATAAACAAGCGTTGACCTAAATTATATGTTAACGTCGATTCTGCTTTACTTGTATCCGCTCCGCCGCTTGGCACATAGCCTAGAGAATCACTTTGCCAAATTAAAAAGTTCCCTGTTTTTTGCATTTGAAAGTTATACCCAATTCCAGCTTTCAAGCGATTGATTTTTTGAGGTAATAGGTAAATCGTTCCACTCACTCGTCCACGATATTCGGTTTCTCCTTGTCGGTAACCGTCGTTGTGAAATAACGTGGTTGAGATTGTGTACCCCGTTTTCTTAAACATTTGACCGCGGTAGGCTTCAATTTGCTGAAACATCGGTGTTTTTGACCACCATTTTAACGATGCTCTGGGTGGGTTATCATAAAATCCACCCATGACTTTCACTTTGGTTTCTGGCTTCAGTCCAGGTTCTTTTTCTGCTAATGCAATTACACCATTTAAAGCGCCGCTTCCGTATAAAACCGAAGAAGCACCTTTCATTACCTCGATTTGCGATGCTTGTTCCATCGGGATTGCGTTCCATTGTGTATCTCCAGCATAACCAGAAAGTAAAGGCATCCCGTTCCAAAGTAAAAGAACACGACTTCCAGCGCCATATGCAAAACCGGAACCACCTCGAATGCTCACTTGACCATCCATTGTAAAAACTCCAGGTGTTTGATCAACGGCCTGCTCCAAATCGGTTATTCCTTTGTTGTCAATTAATTGAGGCCTTATAATTTCCATTGAAACAGGGACTTCCTCGATTGCTTGTTTTCTCCGACCTGCAGAAACGACTACCATGTCTAAGTCTTTTTCAGGTTCACCTAATTTTATAGTGATTTCACCTGCTTTATCAACCGTTACGGTATCGGAAACGTATTGCAGTAAACTGACAACAATCGTTACAGGGAATTTTTTGCAGTCCAACTGAAATTTCCCGTCATAATCAGTCAAGGCTTTGGTGCCATCGGAAGCGATTAATTTTGCTCCGATTAGAGGTGAATTATTTGTTCGATCGACTACAATACCCTTCACTTGAGCCTGAAAATAGATGGGAATA
>JBILIY010000193.1:0-3919 GCA_044368815.1 Crocinitomicaceae bacterium | reverse complement strand
CTCCATCCGTCCGACTTCTAGGGTATAAAAGCCAAATTCTTCACTGACAAATCCCTTCAAGTAATAAATTCCTTTTCCTTTAAAAGGAGATTTTCGAAGGCTTTCCGGGAAATGAACCGTATCCAAAGTCTCACCTTCAATGTCAAGAAAAGTTCCAAAACTCATCGTTTGACCTTGTGCTGTTTTAGATTGTTTAATGGAAACTAAGTAGGCGTATGTTTCTACAATCGTTCCCAAACAATTTTTTATTTCACTTGCTTTGAGATGTTTTTTAGGAATTTCATCTTTTAAAAGTTCAAACGGATTGCAAAGCGGAAAGCCCAATAGTTCCATTTGATCAAAAATCAATTCGTACTTGCTTTCTTCTAGTTTCGGTAATTCAAAGGAAACAGGTTTTACATCGAATAATTCAAGTTCAGTTGGTTTGGATTGATGGTGATGATGAAAAAAATGCGCTTTCCACAACAATTCTTTTCGGGATTCTTGAAAATCTCTTAGGGCTCCGATTCGAATGATAATTGCCAGTTGCTCCAAAGGAATTGGATAACGTTTCAACAAATCTTCGAAGTCTTGGAACTTCCCGTTTTTATTTTGTTCTTCGAATAATTTAATGATTAGTTTATCTTCGATTCCGGCAACTAAATTGAATCCGAGAATGAGTCGTTTTCCTTTCAAAATGCATGGATATGAGCCTTCGTTGATCGATGGTGCTTCGATTTCAGCTCCCCACTTTCGGGCTTCGTGAACGTAAACTTCTGTTCGATAATACCCTCCAAAATTATTGATTACTGCCGTCATGTATTCAAGAGGGAAATAGGCTTTTAAATACAAACTTTGGTAACTTTCTACAGCATACGAAGCTGAATGTCCCTTCGAAAAAGCGTATCCCGCAAAACTTTCGATTTGACGCCAAACATCATTAGTTAAACTTAGTTCAAATCCTTTTTTGAGGCAGTTTTCGAAGAAAGAATCTTTAACGGATTGAAATTCTTCCCGAGAACGAAATTTCCCAGACATGCCTCGCCGTAAAACATCTGCTTCAGCTAACGTCAATCCTGCGAAATGATGCGCTACTTTGATGACGTCTTCTTGATAAACCATTACGCCATAAGTCTCAGGCATGATTTTGAGCAATTCGGGATGTGCTGTTGCTCGTCGTTCGGGGTTTTTATGACGCAAAATGTATTCACGCATCATGCCTGATTGCGAAACTCCAGGACGAATAATCGAACTCGCAGCGACTAACTCCAAATATGTTCGAACATTCAACTTTAACATCAACATCCGCATTGCCGGTGATTCCACATAAAAACAGCCAAGCGCTTTCGCGTTCAGAAGCATTTCTTCAATTTTTTTATCTTGCTTGAAAAAAGCAATATCGTGAATGTCATGTGGTTCGACATCAGGTTGATTATACGAAATGATTTCCAAGCATTCGGCAATTTTTCCCAAACCACGTTGGCTCAAAATATCAAACTTGTATAATCCAACATCTTCAGCTTCCATCATCGAGAATTGTGTTGTTGGGTAGCCTTTTGGCGGAAGAAAAGTGGATGAAAAATACGTGATTGGTTTTTCACTGATAACGATCCCACCTGAGTGAACACTCAAATAGGAGGGAAGTCCTTCAATCGATTTGGCGTATTTCAAAACGAGTTTAGACATTTCATCGACATTTTCAAGCGCATATTTCCCAGAGCACAAAATGTCAATTTCCGTTTTCGGCAATCCGAATACTTTTCCCAATTCTCTTATTGCAGCGCGATATTGAAACGTATTATAAGTGCAGAGCCAAGCTGAATTTGGGAATTTATTGAATAAGTAGGTGATAATTTCGTCACGGTCTTTCCAAGAGAAATCAATATCAAAATCTGGCGGATTTTTTCGGTAAAGATTAATGAATCGCTCGAAATACAGATCTAACTCAAGTGGATCAACATCTGTAATTCTTAGGAGATAGGCAACAATGCTATTTGCACCGCTTCCTCGACCGATGTAGAAAAAGTTTTTAGATCGAGCGTAACTCGTAAAATCCCAAGCGATAAGAAAGTAAGAAAGGTACTGTTTCTCCGCGATTATTTCGAGTTCCATATCGATTCGAGAACGAATTTGTTCGGTAACTTCCGGATATCTAAATGAAAGTCCTTCCAAACATAGTTTTCTTAAAAGCGCTTTGTCGTTTACTATTGAATCAGTATATGAATTAGGGTTTTGAGGAATCGCTTCATCCCCGAATTTAAAATCAATGTCACAACTCTCAAATACAAACTGTGTTCGTTTCAATAATTCAGGATGCAATTCCAGCGCTTTTTCAAATTCATTGTTAGAAATAAACTTTTCGTCTTCGCTTGTCTGTTCCACTTTTGGAAGCTTGGAAAGTAATGTATTATTTGCAATAGCGCGCAATAAACGATGTGTGTTGAAATCGCGCTTGAATCGAAAGGTCATTGGTTGCAAACAGATCACTTTGGATCTATCAATATGTTTAAACTTAAAATTTAGATTAATTAATTCATTTAATTGAATATCAAAGTATTCATTTTCTTTTAATTCGTTTATTGCTTTCGAAACAGGGTAGGATACAATGCAATTTTTAATCGTTGGAATTGAATCAGGAAACGCTTTACCTGCCGCTAAATGTTTAGAGAGAAAAACGTTTAATTCGTTGAACCCATCTTGATTTTTGGCGATAATGGTTCCTATAATTTCCATTCCGTTTCGTATCTCAGCGCCAACGATTGGTTTAATTCCTTTCCTCTTCGCTGCGCGAATAAACGCCAATGCCGAACCTGTGGTATTAATATCTGCAAGTAAAACAGATTTATAACCCAATTCAATTGCTAAATCAACAATTTCTTCTGGCGATAAAATGCCATATTTCAAACTGAAATGGGAATGAGTTTTCAAAATAATTTTTTGATTTTACACGTTTTTCTTGATGTCCAAAACGACTATTCTAATTTACTCTTTTTTAACAAAGCATAAACCAAAAAAAATTAGAAATAAATAGATTTTTTTCTGTGAAGAATAAAATAAGTTCAATACAATTTTTCAAACTTAATACTTGAAATTGTAAGTAGAGCGATTAGTACAAACCTATGCGTATTATCTATAAGATAAAGGGTTTTGGGCGCCTCTAACTTTGTTCTAATTATTCATTTGAACTAAAATCAAAGGTTATGAAAAAATACATACGAAACTCATTTTTAGCATTGTTGACAATGAATTTGTCGGCGATTCTTTTAGGTCAGACGGCCCCATCTTTGGGCTCACTAAGTTCCTACGTTTTCTTTACCTCGAATGGTAACATTTCGAATAACGGAAATTCCATAATTATTGGAGATATTGGAACGAATTCAGGGGCGATTTCTGGATTTACGTACAACATTAACGGGACATTTCATGATACGGATGGCTCAACTTCGACAGCGGCCTCTGATTTAATTAGTGCTTATAATGCATTATCCGCTCAAACTCCAACTTCATTCCCCGGAAATACACTTGGAAACGGACAAACCTTGACTCCTGCTGTTCATGGTATTTCTGGTTCTGCGACCATCAACGGAAATCTGTATTTGGATGGTCAAGGTGATACGAATTCTTGTTTCATCATCAAAATTTCAGGAAATCTCCAAGCGAATGCCTTGTCAAAAGTTATCTTAACGAACGGAACGCAAGCATGTCGCGTATTTTGGCTAATTAATGGCACAACTTCGCTTTCCAATGGCGCAGTGATGAAAGGAAATTGTTTAACCAATGGAAACATAACTTTTGCGACAAACGCTAACTTGGAAGGACGTTGCTTGACTAAGAATGGAACGATTATTTTGAATTTAGTCCGAGCATTCATTCCATTGGGTTGTGGTTTGCCTGAATTAATCGGGCCTAATTATCCGAATGTTGGTTCATTGGGTTGTTT
>JBILIY010000192.1:0-3930 GCA_044368815.1 Crocinitomicaceae bacterium | reverse complement strand
TTTGAGGTTTGAGGAACGACAGATTCACTCTGCCTAATCGGCAGACAATTGCGTGGCTGCCTTCGGCGGTGTTGTTTAAGGGTTGAACTTCTTGATTAAAGCTTCGAAGGTTGAGAAATTTTTTGTATATTTAATTAAAAATAACATCATGAAAGAAGCAGCAAGCTTGAGTTATCAACCGTTCCTAATAGAAGTTCTCGCAAAGATTAGGCAGGCAAGGTATGAAATGCTAAAAACCGTGAGTAAGCAAACGGTGCTGCTTTATTGGGAGATTGGAAAGTCGGTAAGTGAAAAAGTGAGTAGTGAAAAATGGGGAAAATCAGTTGTGGAACAACTTTCAAAAGATTTACAAACAGAGTTCCCGGGTATTCGTGGATTTTCTGCTCGAAACATTTGGAATATGAAGGGTTTTTATGAATTCTACAGTAAAAATGAAAAACTGCAACCACTAGTTGCAGAAATTGGATGGACACAAAATTGCTTAATTATAGAGAAGTGTAAAGATATCATCCAAATTGAATTTTATCTAAGAAAAACCAAGCAAATGGGTTGGTCAAAAGCTGACTTGATCGACAAAATCAAGAAGAATCATTTTGAAAATCAAGCCCTCGCCCAACATAATTTTGAAACAACAGTGTCTTCTGATTTGCGTGCTCAGGTGGCGTGGGAATTTTTAGATGATTACAACATAGAACTAGTAAACCCTGATTTGCCAATTTCCGAAAAGGAAATAGAAAATTCGATAGTAACCAACATTGTGAAATTCTTATCGGAAATGGGTGGGAGTTTTGCTTTTGTTGGAAGACAATTTAAAGTTGATTTTCATGAAAAAGAATACTTTATTGATTTGTTGTTTTTTAATTTGAAACTCAATTGCTACGTCGTTTTGGAACTTAAAGCGAGAGATTTTGAACCCAAAGATCTCGGTCAATTAAAATGGTATATGGAATTAGTGAACAATCAGGTTAAGGAAATAACACATAATGAGACCATTGGAATAATACTATGCAGAAATAAAGATCGCTTGATGGTAGAATATCTGCTTTCAAATAATCAAGATCCTTTGGGTGTTGCAACTTTTAATCGCTACGAAGAATTACCAATTGAATATGCTAAATACCTGCCGAGTGAAGAAGAAATTATAAAACGATTAGCGGGAGTGGTTCAGGATTGAGGTTGATTTCTGAGTGTTGAAATTAGAAATTAGAACTGAGAGTTGAGAGTTGAAGGTTGAGAATGTAGAATTGCAGATTATGGATTGCAGATTACGGATTTAGGGTTGCGGATTGCGGATTGCAGATTGCGGGTTGCGGATTGCAGATTGAGGGTTGCGGATTGCAGATTGCAGATTAGCTTCGCTGCTGCCTTCGGTGGTGCGGATTGGCAGATTAGCTTCGCTGCTGCCTTCGGCGGTGCAGATTGCAGATTAGCTTCGTTGCTGCCTTCGGCGGTGCGGATTGGCAGATTTCAGATTACAAATTGGATAGAACCAGAATACTAAAGTGCTATCGTAATTTGTCATTGAGTCATTTGTCAATAAGTCATTCGTCCTAAAGTCCTAAAGTCTTAAAGTCTTAATTTCATTTATCCTAAAGCCATTAGTCCTATTATCGTCCAAAGCGTTCAACGAGATTATATGCGAGTGATTTAGTTTTTATGGTTTTCGACATTCATTCAAAAAAAGCTTCGATTTCATCGATTGCTTGAACTCCGAATTGATTGTTGTTCCATACCTTATTTACTTTCTTTTTGTCAGATAATACAAAACATGGAAAAGTACCTAAAGTTAATTGTGAAATTTCGACGACGTCGTGCTGTTGAAATACCCTGAACTCAGAGGGGATTTTAGATAAGATTCTGGTTTTTGCGGGCAACGAATCGGAGGCAACTACCCAATAATTGATGGTCATTTTCGGATTTCGTGTTTTTATTTTATTGATTATTGGAATCGATTGATGACAATAGGGGCAATCGGGTAATACAACGACTGTTAATGTTTTTGATGATGGAAATTGAATCTGGCTTTTAGGCTTGATGCCTTGGTTTGAAAAATCTCCTTCGTAAATGGGGTAAAATGCAAAATAGATTGAAAAAGGAAGTAAAAGGCCGAAGAGTGAAATTGCCCATTTAATAGACTTTTTGTTAAATCGAATCTTCTTTAATAGTAAAGCTAGGATTAATCCCAATAAAATAGCTAGAAAGTAGGGCAAAGCTTTCGACAAAGACCAACTCAAGCCAAAGTCGAGAAAGTATGTTTCAATTGAATTCATAAAAAAAGGGACCGGAGTCCCTAAATTCAGTGAGTTATTTTAATTCACAGTCAACTGTAACTCCTAATGCGCTTGCATCTCCGCTATCACATTCTGCTTTGGCATCCGATTTTGTTTTGTCGGTAATTGTTGTAGAAGATGATCCTCCGATTGATGAAGTACATGCACACGTCCAATCTTTTTTGCAAGAAGCTAATGTAAGTAAGGTCAGGCCGCTTAGTAAAATTATTTTTTTCATTGTTTTAGATTTTTAGTTGTTCAAATATATGATATTTTTTGTTAGTTGCGAATTGAGAATGGATAGTTGCGAATGGATTGTTGCGAATTGCGAATGGAATAATTGCGAATGGATAGTTGCGAATTGCGAATTAAGGAATTACTTGTTGTCCCGTTCATAATTAATCGTTACTCAGTTCGCAATTAATCATTACCTCGTTCGCAATTAGTCGTTGCCCCGTTCGCAATTACTCATTATCCCGTTCGCAATTAGTCGTTATTCCGTTCGCAATTACTCATTACACTTTTATTTCTTACAAATTTAATTTACAAATTTTCATTTCGTATCTTTGAGTTATGGGTTTTTTCTCGAGGAGGCATTTTTTAAAATCGGGTTCAATTGTTGGATTTGGAGCAGTTTTCATTCCAGAAGTCACCTTGAAAGGCTTTGATTTTCGAGATACGAAAAGTTTAATCAAACCAAAAAAGCTTAAAAAAGGCAGTAAAATCGCGGTAACAGCTCCTGGTGGAGTAATTTGGGATCCAACAGATGTTTTACGTTTTGAGCAGCGTCTTCAGAAAATGGGTTATTTAGTAGTTTTAGGTGAAACGCTGACCAAGAAAAAGGGATACCTTGCAGGAACAGATGATGAACGCGCCAATGAACTCATGTCATTTTTCGCAGATTCTTCCATTGATGGAATCATTGCCATGCGCGGTGGATGGGGTTGTGCACGTTTACTGGAAAAGCTTGATTATTCCCTTATTGAGAAAAATCCAAAAGTACTAATGGGCTTCAGCGATATTACTAGTTTGTTAAATGCCATTACCATCAAAACCGGATTAGTGACTTTTCATGGACTGGTTGGTGTTAATACATGGAATGAATTTTCAACCGCAATTTTTGATCGTGTTGTTTGTCAAGGTGAAAATTGTTTGCTGCCAATGGACCAATCGATTCCCAATAATTTTGTTACAATAAACAAAGGCAAAGCGCAAGGTAAACTTTTCGGCGGGAATTTATCCGTAATAAGCGGTTTATTGGGTAGTCCGTATTTTGAAATTCCAGAAAATTCCATTTTGTTTTTAGAGGAAACGAACGAGGAGCCCTATGTTGTGGATCGACTTCTCACGCATTTGAAACTGGCGAAAGTTTACGATAAACTAAGTGGTGTTGTTTTCGGTCAATGTTCGAAGTGTTTGCCTGAAAATCCGACCCAATCCATTCCGACAATTGAAGTTATTCGCGAACATTTTTCAGATTTAAAAATACCAGTTAGTTATGGCTCACCTATTGGTCACATTGTAAATAAATGGACTTTGCCTATTGGAATTGAAGTGGAAATGGATGCAGAAACAGGGTCTTTGAGGTTAATGGAATCAGCAGTTAGTTAGAATTTGTATATTTGACTTATGATATCTGAAATGACTAAAAACAAGCAAA
>JBILIY010000191.1:0-3941 GCA_044368815.1 Crocinitomicaceae bacterium | reverse complement strand
TTTTTGTCTACGATGTTGGAGGGTAATTCCGTAAGCTCTGGAAAAGGGACGGTGTAGAATTGATTTGAAATTTTTACGGTTTTATTAATTTTTGCCAATTCTAGTTTCAATTGAAGCAAATAGCGACTAGCCTCATTACTTCCGATTTGTTCGGCTGCTGTTGTGTAGGTGATCCATAAATTTTTACAATGATGTAACAAGCGATAGAAGTGATGCGCAAAAATTCCTTGTTTGTCTCGAGTTGACGGCAATCCCAAGCCATAGCGTAAATCCATCGGAATGATGGTTCTAACAGGATTTGTTCCAGGTAATTTCCCCTCGTTGAAACCAAGAATAAAAACACGTTCGAAATCCATTAGGCGCGTTTCTAAGAGCCCCATGATTTGCAGTCCGTTCGTTGGATTTCCATGGAATGCCATATTTTTTCTATTCCAATGCTGGTAGAACAAAGATTTGAAACTTCGCAAGTTCATCTCTGGAATTCCTTCTTCGATTATTCGTTGAAATTCAAGCAGGGCGTCATCAAAAATCAAGACAATATTTCGCTCAAATTCAGCATTTTTATTTAATGATTCCAATAAAAGCGAATTTAATTTTCGAATTTGAATCATGGCCAATTTCCAATCGTTTTTCCAATTAGTTGAAAGCGCTTGCATAATGACATCTGCCTTTTTGCCAATTTGCAATGAATCGACGCGTTGAAATATTTTGTTTTTGCGAATGGTTTCTTGCTCGAGTTTCACCAATTGATTTTTTTCTTTTTCATCCAACGCAGAAAGGATTAAGACGTTGTTGATGGATCGTTGCAAATCTTTGAAATAGAAAGCCTCTGTTTTAAACCTAATTTTGTTTTCTTGAATGTCAAAAATCAATTCTACCCAAGATTTAATTGGTGTTTGACTTAAGGGCAATCCAAGGGTAACGTTTGCCTTCCCAACACTTGCAGGGATGTTTTTAACCATGGCACCAATTAATGATTCATCGCTCAAAAGAACTAACGTTTCATTGACTTTATCTTGTGACAATTTCTCTAATTCTGTGGCGGCAACTTTTACTTGTCCAGTATGTTGGGCACATTCAACCACTTGAATATCTAATTCTTTGTGTTTTAATTCATCGGAAATGAAAAGAGGTTCATTGATTTCAAGGAAGTCCAGGTTTTTTCTGAGAAACGCACCAGCTTCGTGAATTGGATTTTCCAAATAGTATTTGTCGGCGTTGATTATGTATTCAGCTCTATTTTTACGAATCAGTTTTTTAATTATGGTTAATTCCGCCAACGATAGCGCGTTGAATCCGGCGAATATGAAGAATTGATTTTTATTCTTTTCGAAAAGTGGTTCTGGATTTTCTGCAAGTTGACGATAGGCGAGACCCGCTGTTACGAATCCTTTTTCAGCTATTTTTTGGTGCAGATTGTCATAGTAGGTTGGAATTCGTTCCCAAAATTCCATAAACTTCTTTTGGGAGGCGGAAAACTTTTCTTCGTCGATTTTCCAACTTTCCAATTCCTTGATTGCTTTCAGGTTTTTAAATACTTGCGCGTAATCAAGCATGTATCGATCAATATCATCGAAATCGCTAAGCAACATCGATCCCCAAGTTGTAAACTCTTCAAACGTTTCAAAACGACCTTCATCCGTTTCCCGATACATTTCAAAAAGTCGAATCAAAAGCCGGGTGTTGTCAATAATTGGCTTGGAGTGTTTTTTCACCCAACGGTCAATGGTTGTGATTTCTGGAGAAAAAATGGGTTTTCCATATTCCTCTAAAAGTGCCTCTGCTAAATATTTGGTAGCCCGTTCGGATGGCAATATGATTGTCAACGATCGTAAATCGTAGTTTTTGTCTTTGATATGTGCGGCAAGTTGTTTAAGAAATTTCATTTATTTTCTTGTTAAAAATGTGAGATAAGTAGAACGGTTAACGGTCTTAAATATAACATCGGGGTAGTAAGATTTAAATAACGGGGATTCTTTGAGCATCTTTTTCTTTTCCAGCGAAAATTTATAGGCTTGTTTGGAATTCTCTTGCATTTCAATAAAATCGAGTTGCTGCCGCGTGTGACTTCGCCAAAAGAAATAGTCGCTTTTTTTACCATTGATTCGATTCCATTTGATACGTTCTGAAATCAACCAGTTTTTCCAAAGTAAGTCCTCGTCCATCCGCATATTGAGCGGATTGAAGTTTCGGATGATTCCATTTCGAATACCATTATCCGTGAAATAAATCAAATGCGTTTTTTTTAGCTCATATTTTTGTTCTGAGTGAAAACTTGGCAATAAAAAGAGTAAATGCGCTTTTTCAAATAATTTCAGGTAACGTTCGGCAGTTTCATTATCTACGCCCGCGCGTTCAGCAATTTGGTTATAAGAGATTGGCTGTCCGATGAGGTGAGCAGCAGTTTGCAGTATGCGAATCATTGCATCTTTTTTATTCACGCGGTCATCAGCACCGAGTTTTGTTGATGCCAGGATTTCATCGGTGATTTGCGTCAACAGTTCTGAACCATTTTCAGGTAAGTCAGCTAATAGCGGATACGATCCAAAAATGAGTCTTTGTTCGATCCGTTGTTCTTCGGTAACCATTCCAAACTCTTGAGTCAATTCATAATAGGTTTTCGCTGGAAAGTAAAATTCCAATCCCTCCCATTTGAGTGCTTCTTTGAGTTCGTGAACAATCGGTGGCTCGAAAGCGCAACTAAGAATAAAAGTAGATTTGATATTTTCCGTCAGAACATCATCCAATAGAACTTGCAATGAATCGAATAATTGAGCGTCGCCTAAAACAAAAAAAGGATGCTGATTGAAGTACCAACGCAATTCATCTGACGTTAATTTATCGAACTTTTTCCTGATTTTATCATTTCGAAAATCGATCGTTTCGAAGGTGAGTTCAACCTCTTCCAAACACTTCTCAATAAAAGCGACCTTTCCAACTTTTGGTGGTCCCGAAAGCAATAAAATTCGGTTGCTTTGCAGCTGACTTTTGAATGAATCTTCATAAACACGTTTCATATTCGCGATGGATTAATATCGCTAAATTTAACGTTATTTTACGAATATATTAATCAATTTTCCAACAAGCCCATAACTTTCTCCACCATCAATTTTGAACCCACGTAATATGGAACGCGTTGATGCAAACGCTCCGGTTTGATTTCGAGAATTCGTTTGCGTCCGGTTGTTGCCAAACCACCGGCTTGTTCAGCGATGAATGCTAGCGGATTGCACTCGTACAAGAGTCGTAATTTACCTTCGGGAGCACTCAATACGTCTGGGTAGATGTAAATGCCACCTTTGATGAGGTTCCTGTGAAAATCAGCCACAAGAGATCCGATATATCTTCCTGAGTAGGGCATTCCTGTTTGGTTTTCACGACTTTGACAGTAATTGATGTATTTTCGCAAACCTTCCTCACATTCGAAGATGTTTCCTTCGTTCATCGCGTAAAGTCGACCGATTTCAGGCATTTTCATATTCGCATGAGATAAACAAAACTCACCAATCGAAGGATCGAGTGTAAATCCGTTCACTCCTTTTCCGGTGGTGTAAACCAACATCGTTGATGAGCCATAAAGCACATAGCCTGCGGCCACTTGTTCCGTTCCTGGTTGAAGCATATCTTCTAAAGTTGCTTCGGTTCCAATCGGTGAAATGCGGCGATAGATAGAGAAAATCGTTCCAATAGAAACGTTTACGTCAATATTACTAGAGCCATCCAGCGGATCAAAAAGCACAACATATTTTCCGTTTTTGGCTTGCTCTGATTTGAAAGCTACAAATTCGTCGTTTTCCTCGGAAGCGATTCCACAAACTTCACCTCCTTGTTCGAAAGCTTTAATGAAGGCTATATCGGCAACAACATCCAGTTTCTGTTGATCCTCTCCTTGAACGTTTTGATTGCCCTGAGCACCCAAGATATGGTCAACGAGTCCAGCT
>JBILIY010000189.1:0-3968 GCA_044368815.1 Crocinitomicaceae bacterium | reverse complement strand
CGAAGCCATTTGATGGCAATTCCAAGGTATATAAGTTCAAATACGAAAAAGATTCATCATTTTCAATTCCCGTTTTTTCTAAAATTAATTTTGGCAACAAAGGATATTATTTTGATACGCCAACAGCGGGTGATTTCCAAAATGACACGTTTTATTTTTCCACTTATAATCGATATCTAAGCTACAACTTAAATGGAACTAATTTTAAATTACTCAAAGTGAAAAAGTATGCAAAATACAATCAAAAAGAGGCTTTAACTGTTAAAGATTCTTCCATTTGGGTAGCAAATGAATACAACAAAATGTTGGGAAGTGCCAAGCTAATTCGAATTCGCCTAAAATAAAATTCGTGAATGTATTTTAGCGAAACAATTTCGACTTATAGATTCCCATTTTCGAGAAGAAATAAGTAAAGGAAACTCCAAGAACACCTAGTCCATATTTTGTGCTTCTTGAAAAATTTATGGATGATGCCTCTTCGAAGTATTTTGTTGGACAGGAAACTTCTCCAATTTCATAGCCTAAATAACAAATTTGAGCCAACATCTGATTGTCAAAAATAAAATCATCTGAATTTCTATCCAAATCAATTTTTTCCAATACCTCTCTGGTAAATGCCCGATAACCAGTGTGATATTCAGATAGTTTTTGGTTCATCAAAACATTTTGGGTGAATGTCAAAAAGCGATTAGCTATATATTTATAAAGTGGCATTCCTCCGCGCAATGCTCCTTTCCCCAAGATTCGTGAACCAATAGCAACATGGTAAACTTCATTAGCAAGTAGGTAACATAAAGAACAAAGTAATTTTGGCGTATACTGATAATCAGGATGAAGCATCACGACAATATCAGCATTTAGCTCGAGCGCTTTAGTATAACATGACTTTTGATTTCCGCCATACCCTTTATTTGTTTGATGCTCAACGATATACTTGATTCCCAATTTTTCTGCTACCTCTACTGTATTGTCACGGCTTCTGTCGTCAACTAAAATTACTTCGTCAACAATATCAAATGGAATTTCATTATATGTTGCTTCCAAAGTTTTTTCTGCATTATATGCTGGAAGTACAACCGCTATTTTTTTATTTCCAATCATTTTCTTTTATATTAATTGTTAATCTTTCGCTCATAAAAAACAAAACCATTTGCAGATTTAAGCTTTTTAATTTTCGGGTACGAATTTTCAAAATCTAAGGTATGCTGAACTTTGCAAACGACATATACTTTTTTATCCACATTACCACGTAAAAGCCACTCATTATCGAAATGATTCTTATTTCTAGGTTGTTTTTTTTGTGTGTAAAACAAATGAGCGTAACTTTTAAAGTTGAAAGTTGTTACATAACAATCCTCATTCTGTTTCGATTTATAAAAGTTAATTGCTGCTCTTTGAGAATAACCTTCGATTTTAGGAACAATAACAAAACTAATTGCTGAAGTGAACAGGCAAAATCCGATAAACAAAGTAATTGCTTTAAAAGTAGGTTTGAATTTATAATAGATTATGATAAATATAGTGAATGGAATTAGTCCAATCAAAAACTCAAATCCGCTCCAATAAATAGACGCTCGCAGATTTCCCTTTGCGAATTCATCCTTTATGAGTTCAGATTTTGAAAAAACTTCAGCATTATAAACCAAATAACCAATCCCTGAGAAAACGATAATGAAAATAATACCAATTGTTAAGAAAGCCCAATTGAACCATTTTTTCCAATATTCCAGTTGATTATTCATGTGTTGAATGTAAAATGCAGCTAAAAACGATATAGGGAAGTAGGAGAGTGAGGAATAGTGAATAATTTTAGTTTTTACGAATGAAAATAATAATAGAACTACCCAAAAAAGGATAACCATGATTAAACGAAAATGATGCAGCTCTGAATGCTCTTTTTTACAGTTAATTAATGATTGAAGGGCAAAAATCGAAGCGGGAAGAACTCCAATTAATAAAACGATGAAATGATATCCGATAAATCCGCCATGTCCAGCGTCTTCGGTTTGAAACAAGCGGATTTGATAAATGATGAAATCTTGTATAACCTTGGAATTCCCATTGACTAGTTGCAAAATGAACCAAAATCCACCAAAAAAGGTCAAAGCAATAAAGAAAGCCAATGCACCGAAAACAAACTTTTTATTGATTAGAGCATTTAGATGTTCACTATTCCAAATAAGTTTTCGATTTTGAAAATCAAAAGTGACGATTTGAAAAAAGATGTAAAATAGAGCGGTCATTCCAAAAAGGATTAATGCTACAGGACCTTTTGTTAAAATGGCAAGTCCAATGAACATACCGGATAAAATACTTGGCCAAACCTTTTCAAAATGGGATCGTTGAGATCTGTAGAAAAAATAAGTTCCACAAAAAATAAATAAATTGAACCACGGATCGATTATGCCAGATCTAAAATAAAAGCTGGGTAAAATGCTTCCTGCATATGCGAAAACCCATAAAATCCCAAAGCTTGAATCACGAAGTTTCTTTCCAATCCGATACATTACTAGTAGAGAAACAATTCCACAGATGGCATTTGGAAAACGTGCAGCGAATTCGTTGATACCGAAAATTTTCATGCTAAGAACTTGCATCCAAATAAAAAGTGGGGGTTTTTCCCAAAATGGTTGAAAATTTATTTGAACGTTTAAATAATCTTTAGATATTATCATTTCACGCGCACATTCGGCAAAGTTTATTTCATCCCAGTCGAAAAGGTGAACATTTCCTAGGAATGGTATGAAAATCAAACTAGATAGAAGAAGAATTAAAAGTTCAATTCTGAATTTGTAGATAATGGCATGCATTTTCTAGTTGTTTGGTTGTTGAAATATTTTGTATTCTTTTTTTGCAAAAGTTAATCGTCCTTTACGGATTTTCTTACAAAAAGGTAATAAAATGCTATAAAAAACAAGCCACTTATAAATGGAATGAGTGCTAAATGAACCCATTTTATCCAACCTATAATGAGTAATTCTTTAAATCCGTAAAATTCGGATATCATCCAATAACTATTTGCTACAATCCAGCATATTACGGCAAGATTATGGTACCATTCAGAGGGATTACCTTTGAATTTTTTTGTCATGTATATGGAAATCAAAAGCGTTGGAATAATCATACTTATCCCCATAAAACGCCAACCCATGCTCCATGCCATATCTTTTAATAACCAAAAGATAATATGTAGGTTCTCATATCTCCTTAGCTTTAGAGGTAATTCAAATTGTGTTTTTGATTGACTCATTTTAATAAAAAAAGCGACTCAAGGTCGCTTTCAAGATATTAGATTTGATTTATGCCATAACTCCTAACACGGAGGCCATTTTAGCTCCAATTTGTGCTGGTGAATCAACGACATGAATTCCACATTCACGCATAATTCGTTTTTTCGCTTCAGCTGTATCGTTAGCTCCACCAACGATTGCACCCGCATGCCCCATAGTTCTTCCTTTAGGTGCTGTTTCACCCGCAATAAATCCAACCACAGGTTTTGTACCGTGCTCTTTGATCCATCTTGCTGCGATTGCCTCCAAATTTCCACCTATTTCTCCAATCATTACGATTCCTTCAGTTTCCGGATCATTCATCAACAATTCAACTGCTTCTCGGGTAGTTGTACCAATGATTGGGTCACCACCAATTCCGATTGCTGTTGTTATTCCCATTCCGGCTTTTGCAACTTGATCTGCAGCTTCATAGGTTAAAGTTCCAGATTTTGAAACGATTCCAACTTTTCCCTTTTTAAAGACAAATCCCGGCATAATGCCAACTTTAGCTTCTCCAGCTGTAATTACACCTGGGCAATTTGGACCGATTAAACGACAATTGAACCCGTTGATATATTCTTTGGCCTTAACCATATCATTAACTGGTATACCTTCTGTTATGCAAACAATTACCTTGATTCCACCTTCAGCGGCTTCCATTATGGCGTCTGCAGCAAAAGCTGGTGGTACGAAAAT
>JBILIY010000188.1:0-3971 GCA_044368815.1 Crocinitomicaceae bacterium | reverse complement strand
ACCTTTTCCAGCTGTTTATATCAAAGATTCAAAATTTGGTCTTTCGCCAATCTATTTCTAGTACCTTTAAGCCAATTTTCCAACGACTACCCGATCTCCTTCAATCAAAACCGGCCTCTTCAAAAACGTATATTCATCCAAAATGAATTGGCGAAAATCCTGATCAACAAGACTTTTATCTTTCAACCCAAGCGTTTTGTATTTGATTGCGCGTTTTGAAAAAAGTGCTTCGTAACAACCCACTTTTTCCTTTAAGAAATCTAGCGTTTCTGCATCGATATGAGTTGTTTTAATATCAATCAATTCAAATTCATCAAGTTGATTAAATTCTTTCATCATCCGACGGCATGTGTCGCACGAACTCAAATAATAAATGCGTTTCATTAACAGAACTCGTCGTAGGCTGCTTCTAGATTTGCGGCAATCATTTGAGCGGTTCCACCTTCGATGTGATGTCTTTCTAAAAAGTGAACCAACTTCCCGTCTTTAAACAAAGCAATTGAAGGCGATGATGGAGGATAAGGTAAAAAATACTTTCTTGCTTGTGCAACCGCATCTGTATCAACACCCGCAAAAACAGTACTTAAATTAGCAGGCTTTTTATCATGTTGAAGTGATAATTTAACACCGGGACGCATATTTCCTGCAGCGCAACCACAAACTGAGTTCACGACAACGAGTAATGTTCCTTCAGAGCTTTGAATGGTGTGGTCAACCTCAGCTGCATTTGTTAATTCGTTGAACCCTACATTTGTAAGGTCTTCTTTCATTGGCTTTACTAATTCCGATGGATACATAATCTGTGTTTTATTACAAAGTTAACAATTAGAAAAATGCGATTGTTTTTATTTTTCTAAAAGAAGTTAATTCATTGGATTAAGTAGAGATTATTTTGATTTTTTTCTGTAAAAATTCAAATCCGTATTAAGTGGACGAAATACTAAAATTGGTTTACATTTTATCATATTCTAAATACATGTTTTTGTTAAAACCTATTTCAGTACAAGACAGACTCATAACGAAGTTAAATTATGATTCCCCCTTGCGAAGGGGGATTGAGGGGGATAATAAAATTCTTGTACTTCGGAAAAATGAAACAAAATGAAATAATTTTTGACAGTCACCCCTCTTAATCTCCCCTCAAGGTGAGAGACCTATTATTGACTTCGTCTCACAAAAAATAGAAGAGTTCCCTCCTCAACTTTCATACAGCGTTAACGCGGTTTTGACTGCAGTTGCGGTTCGTGAAGACGAGAGCCTGAGCATCAGAACCATAGCACGAAAGGAAAAAACAAGTGTTCCGCAGGAAATGCCTTATGAAAGTTGAAATGCAGTTTTTTCTTACTTTTTTTCTGCTTTGGTAAAAAAAGTAAGAGAAGAAATGCGATTAATCAGACCTTAGGAGTATGGGGAGAAAATGAACACAACCCTTGGAATCGAAAAATGAAGTAATTTTGCCATAAAATAACACGAAAATGAGTCATCAAGAACTTTCCGAACAAGAACTTCAACGCCGCGAGAATTTGAAAAAATTGCGTGAGATGGGAATTGAACCTTATCCCGCAGCTTTATTCCCTGTAAACGCCTTAGCATCTGAAATAAAACAGGTGTTTGAGGAAGGAAAAGAAGTTTGTTTGGCAGGTAGAATGATGTCTCAACGTATTATGGGAAAAGCATCTTTTGCTGAACTCCAGGATTCTTCAGGGAGAATACAAGTGTATTTTAACCGCGACGAGATTTGTCCGGATGAGGATAAAACGCTATACAACGATGTGTTCAAACGACTTCTTGATTTGGGAGATTTTATCGGTATTAAAGGAAATGTTTTCAAAACACAAGTTGGAGAAATTTCGGTGAATGTGAAGGAATTTACAATTTTAAGCAAATCGCTGAGACCATTACCTCTTCCAAAAACGGATACTGAAGGACGAGTTCACGATGCATTTACAGACCCCGAACTGAGATACAGACAGCGTTATGTTGACTTGGTTGTTAACAATCAGGTGAAGGATGTTTTTGTAAAACGAACCAAACTATTCAATGCGATGCGTGAGTTTTTCAACTCGGCCGGTTATATGGAAGTTGAGACACCCGTATTGCAAGCTATCCCAGGTGGAGCTTCTGCAAGGCCTTTCATCACCCATCACAATGCTTTGGATATTCCACTTTATATGCGAATCGCAAATGAATTGTACTTGAAGCGATTGATTGTTGGTGGGTTTGATGGGGTTTACGAATTCTCGAAAAACTTCCGAAATGAAGGAATGGATCGTACGCACAACCCAGAATTCACTGCGATGGAAATCTATGTTTCATACAAAGATTACAATTGGATGATGGATTTCACCGAGCGACTTCTAGAGCATTGCGCAATCGCTGTAAACGGAACGACTCAAGCGACTTTTGGTGAACATAAAATCGATTTCAAAGCACCATACAAGCGTGTAACGATGCGGCAGGCCATCAAAGATTTCACAGGTTTTGACATTGACGGAAAAACGGAAGACGAACTTCGAGCTGCGGCAAAAAACATGGGGGTGCAAGTTGATGAAACAATGGGGAAAGGGAAGCTAATCGATGAGATTTTCGGTGAAAAATGCGAAGGAAATTACATCCAGCCAACATTTATCACAGATTATCCGAAGGAAATGTCGCCACTTTGTAAAACGCATCGCGATAACCCGGAATTGACTGAGCGCTTTGAATTGATGGTTTGCGGTAAAGAAATTGCAAATGCATACTCGGAATTAAACGACCCTATTGACCAACGAGAGCGATTTGAAGAGCAATTGCGTCTGCAGGAAAAAGGGGATGATGAAGCAATGTTTATCGATCAAGATTTTTTACGGGCGTTGGAATATGGTATGCCTCCTACCAGTGGTTTGGGTATCGGTATGGATAGATTAATAATGTATCTTACGAATAATCCATCGATTCAAGAAGTGTTGTTTTTCCCACAAATGCGACCTGAAATAAATTCGGCTAAGTTAAATCTCAATGAATTAGAGCAAAGTATCTATGACGTTATGCTTGGAGAAAATGAAATGGAGCTCTCAGCTTTGCGAACTAAGTTTGAGATGAGCAATAAGCAGTGGGACATAAGTCTGAAAAGTTTAACCAATCAAAATATTTTGAAAGTTTCCAAAGAAGCTGAGGTGCTTGTAATCAGATTGGTTAAATAATCGACTTTTCGAAAAATTATTCAGAAATTTCTTCGGAATAATAATCATTAGCTATGAAATAATCGATCATTGCCTCCTTGATTAGATGTTGTTGTTCAGAATGCGATAGTGGTGGAAGTTCATTAACCAATTTGAAGTGAGGCCAGTTTTCTTCGTCGCGATAATCAAATTCATAATGACCGTATGGCTCCAAAAGCGTGCAAATTGCTACGTGTAGTAAATCTGTTTTCTCCTGTTTTGAAAAGTTTCGATGACCCACACCCAATTCATTTACGCCGATTAAAAAAAGCATTGCCTGAAGATCCATTCCCTCTCCAAACGTTTTTTCCAAGTGGGTTTTAAGTTTTTGAAATCGTTCCTCTAATGCGTGGTCCATTGATTAATTGTTGTTTGTTTTTAAAACTGAAAGTATGGCTGATTCAGACATCGAAAAGTAACATTTACCTTCTTTGTCTTTCTTTGGAAAAGGTTTAATCATAAATGATGCAGGAATTCGTCCATAAAACTGAATGTATTTTAATAGACGTTTTGCGTTGTAAAAATTTAATGATTGATCAACCAATGCGACACAATAGCGATCTGCGAATGTACACCCCGAATTTCCAGTTGGATAAGAAATAACACGCCTTTTTTGTTTACTTAATCTAGGGTTAGATTTTATTTCACTTTCTTTTGAGAATAGAAATTGAATTGACGCCAAACTATCGGTACCTTCGTCATAAATCACTTGGTTTCGTTTAAAATTTTGTTTCCATTCCCTATAGTCATTTTCTTTATTTTTTCGAAGGT
>JBILIY010000186.1:0-4018 GCA_044368815.1 Crocinitomicaceae bacterium | reverse complement strand
GTGAGTCAAAAGCCATTCTTGCTCCCATGTAATATTCCCAAGCAGCTGCCGTCATTCCTTTGTTCAATGTTTCTGTTGAATCAAGGTTAAAAGGTAAAAATAGAGCCACTTTGTAAGATTCTTTTGTTTTGAATAATGGAATACTATCTTTTTTCGCTACGGAAACTGAGGGGACAGATCTTATCGGTACAGCGTTGACGTTTTCTTTTTTTAATTTTATTCGGATTACTTGTCCTGGTGAAATTTTGGAGCTTCGCAGATTATTCAAAGTCAACAAATCCTCCAATGGAACCATAAAACGTTTGGATATCGAATACATCGTTTCATTTGCTAAAACTACGTGTGAAATGATGGAGTCGTGAAAAGAAACAATGAATTTCTCTCGAACAGAATCACTTGGAGCAGGAATGGTTCGGGTGGCTTCATCCTTTGATACACTTGGTAAATCAATCTGTATTCTTTGGGTTGCATTCACAATTTTAAGTCTCTGACCAATTTTGATTCCGGCTTCTGTTCCTGGATTTTTTGCAGCGATTGAATCAACCGCAACGTAGTACATTCTTGCCAATGAAAAAAGAGTTTCTCCTTTTCCGACGGTATGCATAATCGTTTTTGTTATTACTGGTACTTGTATTAATTGACCCTCCGTTAATCCACGCTCAATTCCGGGATTCGCATTCAAAATTTCCTCTACGGGACATTCATACATTTGCTGCAAACCGAAAAGTGTGTTTCCTTCCAAAATGGTATGTTGATAGAATTTTTGTCCATTCGTGACAAGGACCGTTGCATATTTCTGAGAGAGTAGTGTCCCGCATATAAATAGCATATATATTATGAATAGACTGCGCACCATACGTTTATTCCCATTCAATCGTGGCAGGTGGCTTCGAACTAATATCATAAGTCACCCGATTAATTCCTTTCACTTGATTTATAATGCGATTTGAAATCTTGGCTAAAAATTCATAGGGTAGATGGCACCAATCCGCAGTCATACCATCAGTTGAAGTTACGGCTCTGAGTGCAATCGCATTTTCATAGGTGCGTTCATCGCCCATCACGCCAACGGATTGTATTGGTAAAAATATAGCTCCCGCCTGCCAAACATCATCATATAAGTTGTCTTCTTTCAAGCCTTCAATAAATATTGAATCCACTTCTTGCAAAATTCGAACCTTTTCTGAATTAACCTCTCCAAGAATTCGAATTCCAAGACCTGGCCCTGGGAACGGATGTCTTCCAAGAATTCGTGAATCAATGTTCAACGATTTTCCGATTCTTCTAACTTCATCTTTAAAAAGTAATCGAAGAGGTTCAACTACTTGCAATTGCATATAATCAGGCAAACCCCCAACATTGTGATGCGATTTAATCGTTTGAGAAGGACCACCGGTAGCTGATACCGATTCAATAACATCGGGGTAGATGGTTCCTTGACCTAGCCATTTTGCACCTTCCACTTTTTTCGACTCTTCATCAAAAACATCGACAAACACCTTTCCAATCGCTTTTCGTTTTAGTTCCGGATCGGTAACGCCCTTGAGTGCGGCATAAAATTTTTCAGATGCATCTACTCCTTTTACGTTTAGGCCCATTCCTTTGTAGGACTCGAGAACGGAAGCAAATTCGTTTTTACGAAGTAAGCCATTGTCAACAAAAATGCAATACAAATTAGAACCAATAGCTTTGTGCAACAAAACAGCAGCAACAGATGAATCAACTCCTCCTGAAAGCCCAAGAATTACTTTATCATTTCCAAGTTGATCCCGCAGTTTCTGTGTTGTTTCTTCAACAAATGAATCAGGTGTCCAATCACACGCACAATGACAAATGTCGACTATAAAATTTCGGAGTAAGATTTTACCTTCTGTCGAATGATAAACTTCCGGGTGAAATTGAATTCCAAAAGTTATTTCCCCTTCGATTTCATATCCTGCAACCTCTACATCTTCTGTGCTAGCAATAATTTTATAGTTTTCAGGAACAATTTTAATGGTATCGCCATGCGACATCCAAACTTGAGAACCTTTTGTCATTCCTTTAGTAAGGATGTTTCCAGTGTCAACCTGTGTAAGATGTGCTCTTCCATATTCGCGTATAGTCGATGGAAGAACCTCGCCGCCAAAATGATGTGCTAAATATTGTGCACCAAAGCAAACACCCAAAAGAGGTAATTTTCCTTTGATTTCATCTAAATTTGGTTTGGGAGAAGCGGAATCTCTAACCGAAAAAGGACTTCCAGATAGAATCACACCTTTAATATTCGGTGTTAATTCCGGAATTTTATTCCAAGGATGGATTTCGCAGTATACATTCAACTCGCGTATCCTTCTCGCAATCAATTGGGTATATTGCGAACCAAAATCTAAAATCAAAATCATTTCGTGCATGTTGCAAAGATAGTTTTAATCTAAAAACAGGAGTTCGAATGATCAATTCAATTACCACCATACTTTTTAACATCAAGTAACTTAATTCTTCAAATCAATCGACTTAAATCGTTAACTTTGGCATTCGCAAAAAAAAAGTCGATGATTGGTGATATTTTAAAAAAAATTTTTGGGGATAAAAGCTCAAAAGACAAAAAATTATACTGGCCTTTTGTAGATCAAGCTACAGCCGCTTTGGAGTCAATTAAATCCTTGTCAGATAATGACTTGAGATCAAAAACAAATGAGTTTAAAAAGATTATTTTAGAGGAGAAACAAGCGCTTGAAGATGAATTGACAGAGCTTCGCACAAAAGCAGAGGATTTAAATACTCCGATCGAGGAAAAGGAGGAGCTTTTCGAGCGTGTTGAACGTTTGGAGAAACGAATCGATGAGCAAATTGAAGAATCGCTTTTGAAAATTTTACCCGAGGCTTTTGCAGTAATTAAGGAGACTGCATTTCGTTGGGCGAACAATGGGAAATTAGTTGTTGACGTTCAAGATTTTGATCGCGAATTAGCAGCAAAGAAGGACGGAATTACAATCGATGGAAGTCAAGCCATTTGGCACAATGAATGGACAGCTGCTGGAACAAAAATCCAATGGAACATGGTTCACTACGACGTACAGTTGATGGGTGGAGCTGTTTTGCACAAAGGGAATATCGCCGAAATGCAAACGGGTGAAGGTAAAACGTTAGTTGCGACTCTTCCTGTTTATTTGAATGCACTTGCAGGAAAAGGAGTACATATCGTAACTGTTAACGACTATTTGGCTAAACGTGACTCGGAATGGATGGGGCCTTTGTATCAATTCCACGGATTAAGTGTGGATTGCATCGACAAACATCGTCCGAATTCACTTGAAAGAAGAAACGCATATTTGGCGGATATCACTTTTGGAACTAACAACGAATTTGGTTTCGACTACTTGCGTGATAATATGGCTGGTCATGTGGATGATTTGGTTCAACGTAAACATCATTTCGCCATTGTCGATGAGGTCGATTCTGTTTTAATTGACGACGCTCGAACGCCATTGATAATTTCCGGACCAACACCAAAAGGTGATGAGCACGAGTTTCACGAGTTGAAGCCACGAATTGAAAAAGTTGTAAATGCACAAAAACAATACGTTCAGCAATGTTTGAATGATGCGAAGAAAATGCTCAATGCTGCGATCAACAATCCACCGGAAGATAAAAATGAAGCAAAGCGTTTGTTGGAAGAAGGAGGAATTGCCTTGTTGCGTGCTCATCGTGGTTTACCTAAGAATCGTGCGTTAATCAAATTCCTTTCTGAGCCTGGAATTAAAGTTCATTTGCAAAAAACAGAGAACTTTTACATGCAAGAGCAGGGCAAACACATGAAAAAAATTGATGTGGAATTGTTCTTTGTAATTGATGAGAAAAATAACACCATCGAACTTACGGATCAAGGGATTGATTTAGTTTCTGGAAAAGACGATCGAGGATTTTTTATCATGCCTGACATCGGTGCGGAAATTGCTAAGTTGCAGAAAGAAAATCTTTCACCAGATGTTTATTTGGAGCGAAAAGATGCATTAGTTCGTGAATATTCAATCAA
>JBILIY010000185.1:0-4023 GCA_044368815.1 Crocinitomicaceae bacterium | reverse complement strand
AATCATAGCGGCATATTCGTATTCTATGACTTTTTATATTTTAGCGGATGATCCAAATATTTCAGCCATAGATGCATTGAATAAAAGTAAATCAATGATGGATGGACATAAAATGGATTTGTTTTTAATGTCTTTATCTTTCATTGGTTGGGCTTTGTTGTGTATTCTTACTCTTGGAATTGGCTTATTGTGGTTAATTCCATACATGAATGTTTCAATCGCCAAGTTTTATCAAGACATTAAAGGTGACGAAGAAACATATAGTTCAAATTTGGGCCTTTTAGATGATATGGTTTAATCAACCATGACTCGAATTAATGTGAAATCAATAAGAAAAGTTACTGTAAATCAAGTAACCACGCTTGTAGGAATTCTTTTTGCTTTACTTTGCGCTTTTTCCTTTTATCAAGTTCTTAATTGGAATCTATTTCCTTGGCTGAAGTTATCGATCATTTTTGGTTCTTCATTTCTCTGTTTGATTTTCGCATTAATTGTGAAAATTCAAGAAAGCGTAATCAAATATTTAATTTTAACAACAGCCTTTATTCAGCTATTAATATCAGCAATAATGCTATCGCAACATGAAATGCTTCGTACAAATTGGCAATGGATGTTTTTTCCACTTTCTGGGATCTTTTCGATGATTTTTTGGGATCTTTTTTCAAGAAAAATAAATCAAGTTTCTTTCTTTGGCAGAATTGCTTGTTCCATACTTTTAATTCTTACTTTTTTGAAGTTTCTTTATTCCTTTCAGTGGATTGACTATTCCTTGATTTGCTTAGTTTTATTAATGAGTTTAATACTGCTTTTCACAAAAAGTAAAGTCTTTCAAGAAATTTAATTTTCTAAAAAGCTTCCATACCCCACTAATCTTTTATTCCAATAATCAGATGATTCAATTTCAACTATTGAAATTCCTTTGGAAGAACTCGCATGTATCATTTTTTTAGTTTGACCTGGTTCATTAATCAACATTCCAACATGCGAAATATCACCGCCATTCGAAAAGAATACAAGGTCTCCCATCTTTGCCTGGCTAGGCTTTAATTTTATTGAAGCATCATATTGATCTTTTGCTCTGCGTGGAATTTTACGTCCGGTTGAAGCCATTACATAACACGTAAAACCGCTGCAATCAAATCCGCTTGGGTTTTCACCTGCTGTAACATATGGCACTCCCACCTGCTTTTGGGCGAATTTTACCATTTCAAATCGTGATGCTAGTGCCGGACTACTAACAGTCGAGGTGGGTTCTGCTTTTGAATCATAAACATCCTTTATTTGAAGCCCAAAAAAGATTTTTGAAATAGATTCCTTGTAGGTTGAGAAAGTATTCTCGTTCCCTTGACGTTTTAAGTCCGATAACCAACTATCCAAATCTAGTTTCAATGCAGAAAGCTCGTTTATGTGAGCATCAAATATGCGAGAATCTTGCTCGGTTTTTTTGATTTCAATTAAATCCATTATTGCACGTTCGAATTCCGCCTCGTTTCTCTTCAGCCAAAGCGGGTTTGATGCTAATTCCAAGACGCTTATTGATCGATAGTAAAGTGGCATTTTCGAATAATCGAATTCAGGTTTGTTTAACAAGCGATTCGCTTTTCGATAAACGATTTTGTAGTGTTTTTGATAAAATAACTGCTCCAAACGATCAAATTCTGGAACCTGAGCAAATGCCTGGGTCGTAAGAAAGAATAAAAAAGAAATTAGTCCAATTTTAATTTGAATATTTTTTCCCTTCACTGAAAACCATGTTTGTTTTGTTAAACAATTTTACCAGAACCTTATTTCCGTAAATTTCAAATTCTGCATCAACGTTATTTGTCATTTCTTCCACTTTTCCGTCGACAAGAGCACTAACACCCCCGTAAATGTTCTTAAAAGCGTATATGTTATTTTTGATAAGATATGTTTGAGGGATAAAATTGGCAACTTGAACTTTTTGTCCATTTGTAAAGGCAAAAACATAACTATTCTCAGACCAAACTACCATATCATCTTTTACATCCCAAAATGAAGCAGAGAAATTCGAAAGTTGGGTTTTTTCACCATTCTCGAATCGAAATAAGTTCCCATTAATATCCTCATAGACCACAAACCCTCGACCACTCCTATATTTTTTTACATGCAATTGTTCGACATCGGTAAATTTTCCATTTTCAAAAACAACAAATGATTGATTGAATGGGTCGTTAAAACAAAAAACATCTGTTCCGATGTTGTAATTAATAATTTCTTCATTAAAGTTTCCAATTTCATAGGTGTTTCCCCTCCAGAAGGCAAACGCATTCAAGGCGTTGTCTTTATAAATCACAATGTTTTCACCTATGTAATTTGGAAGTTTTAAAAGGTCTAATTCTGAAAATACCGTCAATTGTGTAGAAATTCCTTTGTAAAGCACATTTAATGATTTGTATTGAGTATCCTCGAAAACAATGATACTATCTTTTACCGAAAAACCGCGTGCAAAGTTGGTCAATCGAAGAAATTTACCCTGTGAATAGGCTCGCAATGAACCTGAAATATAAAACCCCATCAGGTGATCTGAAACTTGATATTCGGTTGTAAGATTGGTAACATCTTTTCTACTTTTCCCGTCATATAAGCGTAAATTTCCCCGGGTGTCGACATAAGCAACCAATTCATCTCCGGCTTTATATTCAATAATTGGCTGTAATTCGATTGTCTGAAAAAATCCGTCTTGGAAAGAAACAAAAAAGTTATTGAAATCCTTCATCGGAACGACATTTTGCGCTTGAGATATGAAGGATAAAAAGAGGAAAGAAAGTACGCTTGAAAATTTCATATTTTCAAAAATAACCAAATTTCAGACCATATTCAATTCATTCCGTTCATTTCAATTAACAACCACATATCATTTTGTGATTTTTATTTCGATTTTCTGAGTTACCTTAGCGCTGCAAAAATCTAAAGATGAGAAAAATTGTATTATCTGGAATGGTGCTTTTGACAAATTTAAGCGTCTTTTCACAAAAGAAAATCGAGTTCGTGGAATACGATTTGCCTAATGGCATTCACGTGATTCTGCATGAGGAACACTCAACGCCTATAGTTGCGGTTTCTGTTTTGTATCACGTAGGTTCTAAAAATGAAAATACTGACAGAACGGGTTTCGCTCACTTTTTCGAGCATTTATTGTTTGAAGGTTCTGAAAATATTGGCCGCGGAAAATATAGTGAATTGGTTGAAAAAAATGGTGGTGTATTGAATGCGAACACGTCTCAGGACCGAACCTATTACTATGAGATTCTTCCTTCTAATCAACTTGAGTTAGGACTTTGGTTGGAAAGCGAACGAATGCTACATGCTAAAGTTGATATAAAGGGAATTGAGACTCAAAGAAGTGTTGTAAAAGAAGAGAAACGTCAGCGAGTTGATAACCAACCATATGCCTCATTTTTGACCGAAATGTTTAAAAGAACGTTTCCAAGTCATCCGTATAATTGGGTTCCAATTGGAAGTATGGAGCACTTAGACGCAGCGCAGGAGGAAGATTACATAAATTTCTATAAAACATATTACGTTCCTTCAAACGCTACATTATCTATTGCGGGAGATATGGACATTGCTCAAACAAAAAAATGGATTGATAAGTACTTCGCATCAATGCCAAAAGGTCAAGCAATTACTCTTTACAGAGATTTTATCGCTCAATCTGATGCGGATTTTGAAAAACGCTATGGAATTGCAAAGTCAAAATTTGATAAACAAGATTTCTTGAATTCAAAAGATCCTGCTGCTAAGAAATTAATCACTTCGATGACGGCTAAACCAATTGAAATCAAACGAACAGAAAAAGACCGCTCATCAATAAATGGTGTTATCAAGGATGTAGTTTATGACAACATTCAATTACCAGCGCTATTCATGGGCTACAAATTACCTGAGCAACGCAGTGAAGATTCGTATGCTCTGGAAATGCTGAACGAAGTTCTTTCTGGCGGAAGCAGCTCACGAATCAATAAAACAATTGTCGAAAAGAAGGAAATGGCTACGTTTGCT
>JBILIY010000368.1:0-4031 GCA_044368815.1 Crocinitomicaceae bacterium | reverse complement strand
ACATACGAGCAAGGGGGTAGCGGACGAGCAGGTTTATCCGTTCTTACAAAAGTTGGTGATACCTTAGAACTAAAAGATCGCGTTTTACATCACGTCACAACGGGTCTTTCAACTGTTGAGTTGAGTTCTGACAAAGCAGATAAATTGATTAAAGAATATCAGAATTTCAGGAAAGAAAATAAGTTTAAGTATAAATCGTATGTTCTTTCCGGTAGCCAAGAATTATTGGAGCCATTAATCAATCAACTTCAAATTAATGGGATAAAGATGGAATCCGCTCCCGAAAATACAGCGGTTAAGACATACAATTATCAAACGGGTAAAGTAGAAAGCTATTCAATTAAAAAAGGTGATATCCTTGTTTCAATAGATCAAGAAAAAGGAACCTTGGCAACTGTTTTATTGGAGCCAAAAACTCAACTAAGTGACTCTTTGACGTATGACATTACCGCTTGGAATTTACCATTCGCCTATGGAATTGATGCATTTGCGTCAGAGAGTAAAATCAGCGGAAAACCTTTATCAAAACCGGATCCGATAAAAAATGAAATCCAACCTAATTGTTATGCATATTTGGTAAAATGGAGTTCTTTGAAATCAGCAAAATTTCTTGCCGAATTGCAATCTGAAGGAATTAAAGCGTCATACCACGATCAATCGTTCAAATTGAATGGTCAAACGTTTGAGTCAGGAACGCTCATAATTAACCGAGGAGAGAATCAACTAGCTGATTTTGATCAAAAAGTAACAAAAATTGCTAATTCACATCAAGTTCAACTCTCATTTACAGCAACAGGTTTTGTGGATGAAGGGCTAGATTTTGGATCAAGTCATGTGAAGCCGATTTCGCAAAAGAAAGTTGGGTTACTAATGGGAGACAATGCTTCATCATTATCAGTTGGCGAAGTTTGGCACTTTTTCGAACAGCAATTAAAAACGGGTATTCACTTGATTTGGGAAATTGAATTGGAATCTGCTTTGGAAGAAATCAATACGTTGGTCATTCCTGAAGGTAATTATCAATTGTCGAATAATGAATCACTTAAAAAATGGATTGAAGAAGGTGGTAATTTAATTGTAGTAGGTACTGCAGCGTCTAGTTTTACATCTGCTGAATTCGATTATTTTGGAATTAAAAGAAAGGAAGATACCGATACAACTGCCAAGGATTTGAACTATGGTTCTCTTGAAAGAAATGACATTAGTAAAGCAATAATTGGCGCAATTTTTAAATGCGAGTTGGATAAAACGCATCCGTTGAATTTTGGATTTAATCGCTATGAAACGCTAAGACAAAGTGCAGAAAGCTATGGTATGTCTGAAGGTATGAAATTGGTTCGACTTGAAAAAAAACCGAAGGCTTTGAACGGATTTGTAGGAAGTGAAGTGAATGAAAAACAGTCAGAAGCAGTTATTGCTGGGGTTCAAGAAATTGGCTCGGGTCAAGTCGTTTATTTATTTGATAATCCGTTGTTTCGCGGATTTTGGGAAAGAGGAAAATTGCTTTTTTCCAATGCAGTTCATCGAATCAGAATTACTTAAATATGATAATCTGAATGCAGATCAAAAGAAGAATTTCGAACGTATTTATTTAGAGGCATTCCCTAGTAACGAAAGGAGAGATTTTAATCTTTTGATAAAAGGTATAAAATCAAGAAATTATTTTATGTTCGCCTTAGTCATTGAGTCAAACGTATCGGCAATTGCTTGTATTTATTCTCCTAAAAATAATTCTTT
Source organism: Crocinitomicaceae bacterium (assembly GCA_044368815.1). Lineage (GTDB taxonomy): Bacteria > Bacteroidota > Bacteroidia > Flavobacteriales_D > Crocinitomicaceae > UBA952. The sequence goes on along the minus strand of JBILIY010000368.1, from coordinate 2,294 downwards.
TGCACTGCTTGATTATTTTGCTGTGGATTCTAACTTGAGAGGAAATGGAATAGGAAGTATATTCTTTAGGAAATTAGTAGAAAATAATTCAAAACATACTTGGAATTTACTTCTTGAGGTTGAAGACCCATTATTCTATAATGATGATCAAATTAAAACCAAACGAATTCAATTTTATGAAAACAACGGAGCTAAATTAATTTTGAATTACGATTATATCTTACCTGATTTGGATGGAAGTGGTAAGACTACTCAAATGAAAATAATGATTGTACCAAAAAAACAAATTGAAGATAGATTAAAATTTATCGAATTCATTAAACTTGTTTTCAAAGAATTATACTTTTGCGATGATTTAAATGAAACGTTAAACTTAAATATTAAAAAAGTCCCACAAACTTTAAATTTTTGATTTATTATGCTTGATATATTAAATTTTGTTGTTGGTTCTACATCAACTTTGCTATCTGCATTAGCAATTTACCTCTATATTGTTTTATGGAAAAAAGATAAAACAGATGGTTCTTATGACGTGTTTGACTCCTTTTACAAGGATATACTTTTCAAAGGAATGGAACATCCTGAACTTAGAAATCCTACTTACACCAAAGATTATCAAAATAAGTTTTCAGATAATGAACTCGTAAGATATGAAACTTACGCATTCTTGACGTTTAACTTTTGTGAAACACTCTATGATAGGGGGAATGAAAATTTATTGCATACTTGGCAAGATGTCATATTTGTCGAAATGCACTTACACAGTAATTGGTTGAATCATCCTGATAATCAAAAAAAATACAAAAAAGAGTTCTTGGATTTTTTAGCTAATTTGACCAATGGCCGTACTTCCAGATATTAGTAATTTTTCTAAAAAAAAGAAGGCGCTTATTTCCTAAAAGAGTTTGAAATTGAATTTTGTTTTTTATTTTTTGTTCCTTGACAATTGAATTTTATTTTTTGAGTCCATCATACAAGATCAATCATCAGAGATCGGGTTTATAAATAAGAAACAACTTTTTTATTCCATAAGCGCGCTTCCCACACGCTCACCTTGTTACAGGCGAGTCGTGTGATTAAACTGGTCTAATTCTTCTTGAATTGACTCAAGCTCGTTTTCTATTTTTTCGATATGTGCGTCGACAGCAGCCGAACTTAATGCGGCAGTATATCGGACACTTGAGTTTTCGTAGCGATTTACGACAAGCCCCTGGTTGGTATCTACTCTACGTAGTCTTTTAACGAAGTTTTTCAGCTCAGAGAGTCTAAAAATTTTCTCTCTTACTGGTACGCAGGCAAGATGTATTTTTGTTTTTAGTTCGATGAACGCATTGGTTTCATCATTTAGTTGTTGTAACAACGCTTCGGGATTGAATTCCCGCTCATTTCCTTCAGGGATGCTGTTGTTAGTTGATAAACGGTCCCAAAGTTTGTTGATTTGATTCAACCTTTTGTTTTTTTCTTTTAATGCTTGCGCAATTGTCATAGATGTTATTTTTGATTTCGGGTTATTAAACGCAAGTCATTTTTATTTATAACAAATTGCGATAAATTTTTTATTTTAGTTTCCAAGAAAACTTATTTATGCGCTTTTTAATTTATCTTCTGACGGCTTTCGTTGTTTTGTCTTCTTGTGAAGAATCAGCTGACTCAAACGTAAACGAAAATCCAATTTCTAAAACAGACAATTTAGATTGGTCGAAAGAACTAAATGAATTGAAAGATAAAACCATTGAAAAAGGCCAGAAATTGAGTGATAAACTCAAAAACAAGTGGAATAAAATTGAAGTTAATGGCTTTTCTGTTGAAGATGATATGAAGATGGGGCAACAATTGTATGACGAAATTAATTCATCCACAGATTATAAAATAGTATCTAAGATTGAAAATCCGAAAGTTTACGAGTACATCGAAAATATAAAACAAACGATTTTAGCGAATGGTAGTTTTCGTTATAAAGATAAATTCGAATGGAAAATTACTGTTCTCAATGATGATAATACCATAAATGCATTTTGTGCTCCAGGGGGGTACATTTTTATTTACACGGGAATTTTGAAATACCTTGATAACGAAGCTGAATTAGCTGGTGTTTTAGCACATGAAATGGGTCACGCTGAACGTCGCCATGGAACACGTCAAATGACAAAAACGTATGGCATAAAAATGTTGTTGGACTTTATCTTTAGAGGAGAAAATAGTCAATATTTCAAACAAGTAATAGGTGGATTATTGTCCCTGCGCTATTCTAGAGCCTACGAGCGTGAAGCGGATGAATGTTCCGTAAATTACCT
>JBILIY010000184.1:0-4033 GCA_044368815.1 Crocinitomicaceae bacterium | reverse complement strand
ATCGATTATTGAAGGAAGGTAGTGAGTTGGTTACAAATTGTAACCAACTGAAAATGCTTTCTTCAGATGGTAAATCTTATAAAACCGATGTCGCCGATAGAGAACAATTATTTCGATTAATTCAATCCATCCCTTCACCAAAAGCTGAACCATTTAAGGTTTGGTTGGCGCAGGTTGGAAGTGAACGACTCGATGAAATGGAAGATCCCGAAATAAGTATTGATCGGGCGTTAGAAAATTATAGAAGATTAGGCTATTCGGAAAATTGGATTAATCAGCGCTTAAAAAGCATTGAGATACGAAAAGAACTCACTGACGAGTGGAAACGAGTTGGAGTTCAAGAAGGAGTGCAATTTGCGACTTTGACTGATATAATTACGAAAACATGGTCGGGATTCTCAACTAAGGAATACAAAGTTCTGAAGGGCTTGAAAAGGGAAAATCTTCGCGATAATATGACTAATACCGAGTTGATTTTAAATATGCTTGCTGAGGCATCAACCAAAGATATTTCCTCTGCAACTAGTCCAAAAAATCTTGAGGAGAGTAAAAAAGTAGCGCAGCAAGGAGGAAATGTGGCTAAAGTTGCTAGAAAAGAACTGGAATCAAAAACAGGACAAAAAGTTATTTCAACGTCCAATGCAAAAAGAAGATTGAAATAGTTGAATACGTTTTATAGATAAACAAAAAAGAGGAATGATTTCTCACTCCTCTTACACTTTCATTTTGATTATATCAATGTTTCGCAGCCAAATACCTTTCTGCATCCAATGCTGCCATGCAACCTGTTCCAGCAGCAGTAATTGCTTGACGGTATGTTTTATCAGCAGCATCACCGGCAACGAAAACACCAGCAACATTAGTTTTACTTGTGCCCGGTTGCTCATATTTGATGTAGCCTGTTTCGTCTAAATGGATGTAATCTTTGAAAACATCTGTATTCGGCTTGTGTCCAATCGCGACAAAAAATCCAGTACATGGAATTGATTTCTCTTCTTTTGTAACTGAATTGACAACTTTTGCTCCTGTAACAACTTCGCCATCGCCCAAGACCTCTAACGTTTCAGTATTGAATAGAATTTCAATGTTTTCTACTTTCTTTACACGATCCGCCATTATTTTTGAAGCTCGGAATTCTTCTTTACGAACCAACATGGTGACTTTTTTACAAAGTTTTGAGAGATAATGAGCCTCTTCGCAAGCAGAATCGCCTGCGCCAACGATTACCACTTCATGTCCACGATAGAAAAATCCATCGCAGACCGCACAAGCAGAAACACCACCACCTAATTGAAGGTATTTTTGTTCGCTTTCTAATCCCAGATATTTTGCAGAAGCACCTGTTGATATAATGATTGTATCTGCGTGTATTTCCTTACCGTCATCAGACCAGCACTTGTGAACATCTCCCGAAAAATCAACTTTGGTAATGAACCCTGAACGAACATCTGTTTCGAATCGTTTTGCCTGATCTTCCAATTGAACCATCATTTCAGGTCCTGTCACTCCAGTTGGATATCCTGGGAAATTTTCTACTTCGTTTGTAGTTGTCAATTGTCCTCCTGGTTGAAGTCCTTGATAAAGAACAGGTTTCATATCTGCTCTAGCTGCGTAAATTGCTGCTGTATATCCTGCTGGTCCTGATCCAATAATTAAACATTGTATGCGTTCGATGTTGCTCATAGTTTTGAATTTTGAATGACAAAAATAAAGTTTTGAATTCATTGAAACTGAAAAATGTATTTATATTCTTATCAATTTTATTTATTCAGCTTTGAAATTACTTAAATTCGTAGTCGTTAAAAAAAATCACACATGTTAAAGAATTTTATTTTTGTTTCCGCGGTCCTTGTTTGTTGGAAATTAAATGCGCAAGAAGGAAAAAAGAGTGAAGCTCCAAAGCCGGCAGCTGAACTAAATTGGTATTTAAAAGACCCTGGAACTGATAAGGTTTTTGGTGTTGGTGCTGAAAAAGCATATCAATTACTTACTGGTAAGACAGCGAAAGATGTAATTGTTGCCGTCATTGATAGTGGTGTTGAAACAGATCATCCTGATTTGAAAGATGTAATTTGGGTTAACGAAGATGAAATTCCCAATAATGGAATAGATGATGATAAAAATGGATACATTGATGATGTTCATGGTTGGTCATTTTTAGGTGGTGCGACTCAAGACATCGACAAAGAGGCATTGGAACTGGCTCGTATGGTTCGAAATGAAAATAATTATTTTAAAGGGAAAGATATAAGTTCATTGAATTCTGATGATAAATTGCGTCATGAGAAATTTTTGAAGTTGAAAGGTGACCTGGCGAAAGAAAACGCTAAAAATCAACAGCAATATCAAGGAGTGCTGATGCTTTCGAATTACATTGACAATGTAAAAGCCGCTTCAAACGGTGTGTTTAGTAAAAAAACAAACAAAGTCTATGTTCCGAAAGATGAAATGGAAACTAAAATAAAGAAACGTATTGGAACGATTATGTTGGTTTATCCTCCTGATAAATTGGACCAAGAACTTTCGTCTGCTAAAGAAACGTTTGGTGGAATGATTAAAATGAATTCAATGGACGCAGATAGTTTAAGAAAAACAATTGTAGGTGATAACCCAACAGATATGTCTGAACAATATTATGGTTGCAATCGCTATGAAGGTCCAGATGCAATGCACGGAACACACGTTTCAGGGATTATTGCTGCGAAAAGAGGAAACGGAATTGGAATTGACGGAATTGCTTCTAACGCTAAAATTATGGTGTTACGTGCCGTTCCAAATGGTGATGAGCGTGATAAAGATGTTGCAAATGCAATACGTTATGCGGTTGACAATGGTGCAAAAGTGATTAACATGTCCTTTGGGAAATACTACACGCCAAACAAGGATGTTGTTGATGAAGCCATAAAATATGCGAAAAGCAGAGATGTATTATTTGTTCACGCCGCTGGAAATGATGCGAAGAATAAAGACATTGAAGATTCATACCCAACACGTATTTTGAATGATGGAACGATTGCTGATAATTGGATCGAGGTAGGAGCGAGCAGTTCAAAAAAGAAAAAGCTTTTGGCTGACTTTTCAAATTATGGTTCAAAAACCGTGGATGTCTTTGCTCCGGGAGTTGATATTTACTCAACCGTTCCAAATGCAAGTTATGAAGACGCTTCAGGAACGAGTATGGCTTGTCCGGCAACAGCTGGAGTTGCTGCACTAATTCGTGGTTATTTCCCGGAATTGACTGCTGCGCAGGTAAAAGAAGTTTTGATGAAAACAGCAATTCCTTATACAAAATCAATTTCGATTCCTGGAAAAGAAGGAAAGGAAGCCGCTGGAACAATGAAGGATGTTTCCATTTCTGCTGGATTTGTGAATGCCGCTGCTGCGGTTGAATATTTGATGAAGAAGTAATTTTAACCAAAATTGAAGAATAAGTTTCCTTAATTTTGTCACACAAAAAATAGATTATGCCTAAAATTTCAGACAAGGCGGTTGCTATGCCTGCTTCTCCAATACGTAAATTGGTACCTTTTTCCGAAACAGCTAAGAAACGTGGAACAACAGTTTATCACTTGAATATAGGTCAGCCGGATATTGAAACGCCTGAAGTTGCGCTAAATGCAATCAAGAACTTTGAAGGAAGGGTGTTGGAATATAGTCATTCTGCAGGATTTGAGAGCTATCGTAAGAAACTTTCTGCTTATTATTTAAAAACCGGAATCAACGTTCAGCCGGAGGATATTATCATTACAACGGGTGGTTCAGAGGCTTTGATTTTTGGTTTTATGACAACTTGTGATCCGGGTGATGAAGTGATTATTCCAGAGCCTTTTTACGCAAACTACAATGGTTTTGCTGTCACTGCGGGACTAAATGTAGTTCCCGTTACTGCCAACATTGAAAATGGATTCGCTTTACCGCCAGTTGAGGAAATTGAGAAGAAAATTACTTCCAAAACGAAAGCGATTGTGATTTGTAATCCTGGAAATCCAACGGGTTATTTATACTCGAAAGCTGAACTTGAGCAACTGCGCGA
>JBILIY010000183.1:0-4034 GCA_044368815.1 Crocinitomicaceae bacterium | reverse complement strand
ATTGATGAAGAAACATTTGAAAAACTAGTTCCTTACTTAACTTTGTGATATGACAATTGAAGACAAATTAAAGGCGATCATTCGCGATGTTCCTGATTTCCCAAAGCCGGGAATTTTATTTAAAGATATTTCAACCATTATGTTGAATCCCAAAATATCAAAAGAAGTATTGAATCATCTAAAGGATTTGTACGAAAAGCAAAGTATTGAAGCTGTTGCCGGGATAGAAAGCAGGGGGTTTTTATTCGGTTATCCCTTAGCTATGGAATTAGGAGTACCATTCATTCTCATTCGTAAAGAAGGCAAGTTACCATACAAAAAACTCAAGCATTCCTATGATTTAGAATATGGAAGCGCAGTAGTAGAAATTCACGAAGATGCTGTTCTACCCGGTCAACGCGTTTTGATTCATGATGATTTACTGGCAACTGGCGGTTCGGCAAATGCAGCAGCAGAACTAATTAAAAAATGTGGCGGTGAAATTGCAGGATTCAACTTTTTAGTAGGACTTTCATTCCTAAATGGAGAAGAAAAATTAAACAAACATTCTTCAAATATTGTTAATTTAGCGCGCTTTTAAATTTTTCAAATGAACTTCGATAAGAACGAAAACCAAGAAATGATTGCGCAAATGGTGCGTGATTTTGCTGAAAAAGAAATTCGTCCAAATATGAAAAAATGGGATGATGATGAAATCTTTCCCATTGAAACAATGAAAAAAATGGGTGAATTAGGCCTTTTGGGAATATTTATTCCTGAAGAATATGGCGGTTCCGGGTTTTCTTATTTTGAATATGCTACTGCATTGATGGAGTTAGGTCGTGTTTGTGGTGGAATAGGACTAAGTGTTGCCGCTCACAATTCACTTTGTACTGGACACATTTATTACCATGGTACCGAAGAGCAAAAACGAAAGTATTTACCAAAACTTGCCTCAGGCGAGTGGATTGGAGCCTGGGGTCTTACTGAGCCAAATACTGGTTCAGATGCGATGCGTATGAAAACCACCGCTGTTAAAGAAGGAAATGAGTGGGTTATCAACGGTGCTAAAAATTGGATAACGCATGGGTTATCCGGAGATGTTGCAGTTGTTCTAATTCGAACGGGAGAACTTTTAGACAGCAATGGAATTACCGCGTTTATTATTGAAAAAGGTACTCCTGGTTTCTCTGCTGTAAAAATTAAGGAAAAATTGGGTGTGCGAGCAAGCGAAACGGCAGAATTAATATTTGACAATGTTCGTGTTCCCGAAGAAAATGTGATCGGTCAAGTTGGAATGGGTTTCAAGCAAGCAATGCAGATATTGGATGGGGGTAGAATCTCTATTGCTTCTTTGAGCTGTGGAATCGCCCGAGGCGCTTACGAAGCATCTGTTAAGTATGCCAAGGAAAGAGAGCAATTTGGACAACCAATAGCTCATTTCCAGGCAATTGGATTTAAATTAGCTGATATGGCAACTGAGGTTGAAGCGGCTGAACTCTTAACATTTCAAGCTGCGTATCTGAAAAACAATAAGTTGTCATTAACAAAAGCTGGAGCTTTTGCTAAATACTACGCTTCCGAGGTTGCGGTAAAATGCGGTAACGAAGCTGTTCAAATTATGGGTGGCTATGGTTATACGAAAGAATATCCTGCAGAGAAGTTTTTACGTGATGCCAAGTTAATGACGATCGGTGAAGGAACCTCAGAAATTCAAAAATTGGTTATTTCACGAGAAATTTTGAAATAACGCATTGTTTTTAATGATTTTGTCATATATTTGCGTCCCTATTTAGAAATTAAAACTTAATTATATATGTTAATTATTCCGATAAAAGAAGGCGAAAACATCGAAAGAGCGTTGAAAAAGTACAAGAAAAAGTACGAAAAAACAAACGTTATGAAGCAATTGAGAGGTCGCAAAGAATTTGAAAAACCATCAGTTGTTCGTCGTCAGGAAGTAATTCGTGCTGCTTACAAACAAAGAATGCAATCACAACAAATATAATTACTCGATATTTTATATTTTCAAGCCACACTAGTTAGTGTGGCTTTTTTTTTGTTAATCAAAAAGCAAATCAGCATCAATGCCTTCGTTTTGATCTTTAATGAATAGTGCTATTTCACTTAGGATTTGCATTTTACGTTCATCGTTTTCACTTTTATTCTCCACAAACTCTTTCAAATGCAATTGAGCCTCTAAAAGTTGGCTTTCAGAAAATGGACCAGGCATGTTTTCCATGATTGTTAAACAATCCAGAGCAATTAAGTAGTCTCCTGAAGCGCTTATTTCAACGAAGTCCGCCAAATAATCAGAAAAATCCAACTTGGACTCCCACAAAATTGGTAGAAACAACTTCAGGGCCGAACTATCTTCTTCGTTTTTAACTATTTGAATAAACACTTCTGCGGCTTCGGAAATTTGAATATCTGAAAGTAACTTTGCCACTTGTTTCTGTAAATTGGTTCCCAACTTTTGTTTAAGAAACTCACATAATGGTGGGATTACAGATAAATCTCCAATCGATGCTAGTTCGAGAATCGCTGAAGTGCTTTTAGCGTCTGATTCGGACTTTAAATCAAGTAAAAGTTGATTTAGCTTTTGTTTTGTTTTTTCTTTATTTGACACAAGATGAGATTGATTTCAAAGTTAAAATAATAGTTCGAAAAGGCGTTTTGTTTCTTTTATGAAATTTTAATTGTTTAAAAAATTTGAAGTTGTAAAAAGAAGAAATCGATTAAGTGGTCAACTTTGCTTAAAATCTATACAAATGAATAAATTAATATTTTTTGCATTAATTGGAGCCTCACTTACCGCATGTGTTTCCGCAAAAAGGTTTAAGGATATGGAGGAGAGAGAACGCATTTGTGCGGATGAATTGGCTAAATACAAGAAAAGCAGTAATGATTTTGAAGCAAAAGCGAAGGATTTGGAAACCAAATACGATGTTTCGTCAAAAGATGTAATTCAGTTGAAACAAGACACTTCAAAAATTGGAAGTACTTATCGACTTTTAAAACGGGATTATGATGTGCTAAAAACACAACATAAAAGTTTGGAAACTTCTTTTGAAAAGTTAAAAAATTTAAGCGCGAAGGAAACCGCCGCACTTCAATCAGATTTAGAAAATAAAAATCGGGAACTTCAGAAAAAAGAAGATGCTTTACTAAAGTTGGATCAAGAATTAAAAGAGAAGCAAAAACTCTTGGTTGAACGCGAAAAACGTGTAAATGAACTGGAAGATGCTATTCGTAAAAAAGACGCTGTTGTTCAGCTTTTGAAAGCCAAAGTGGCAAACGCTCTAAGGGGATTTGAAAACCAAGGTTTAACGGTGGTTCAGAAAAACGGAAAAATATATGTCAGCTTAGAGGCTAAACTTCTTTTTAAATCGGGAAGTACTTTCGTTGAGCCAGAAGGAAGAAAAGCATTAGTTGAACTCGGAAAAGTACTAGAAAACGAGAAAGACTTAGAAATTGTTGTGGAAGGTCACACAGATACAGACAAATTAAATAGCGCGGCTTCACCAAAAAACAACTGGGAACTATCTGTTTTGAGAGCGACATCTGTAGTTGAAATTTTATTGTCTAATTCACGAATGTCACCCGCTCAGGTTATGGCAGCAGGAAGAAGTGAATTCCTTCCTGTAGATCCTGCTGATAAGGCTAAAAACAGAAGAATCGAAGTGATCATTTCTCCTAATTTAAACGAATTATTTGAAATAATATCCGATTAACGCAATACGTTAACATGACCTGACATTAGCTCGTCAGTTCCTCGGTTTGGTCTGTAAGTTAATTTCCAAGTATAGGTGCCGTCAGGGACGCGTTTGTTATTGTAAGTGCCGTCCCATTTAAAGTTTTGATCTTCAGTGTAAAACAATTGCTCACCCCAACGGTTAAAAATTTCCATTTTTATCGACTTTACTCCTATAAAACTTCCTGAAAAATATTCATTGTAACGATCTCCATCAGGAAAAAATGAGTTTGGGATATAAATGTAAAACTCTTCGTAAATTGTGATTGGTTTAGTAATACTATCAACACAACCTTTTGCA
>JBILIY010000330.1:0-2728 GCA_044368815.1 Crocinitomicaceae bacterium | reverse complement strand
CTGCGGAAACTATCAATTCATACATTATAGCCGCTATTATTTTTGGATTTGCAACAGGTGTTTCAAGTCCTACGTTATTTGCCTGGACAGCTGATCTATCGCCCGAAAATCGCAGAGGTGTTGGTGCCGGAACTATGTTTATTGCTTTGGAATTAGGAATTATGACTGGCTCCTTATCAACTTTAGCCACCTATCACAATACAAAAGCTACCGTTTATTTATCCTTTGCTGTTGGTGCAATCTTCGCTTTACTTGCTTCGATTTATCTCATTTGGCATTTGCGCATGCGAGAATCGAAATACTAATCAGTGTGTTTAAGATACTTACGAACCAAAAAATGTCCCAAGTAAATTAAGGGCGTGAGAAGTAAGGCAATCAGCATTTTCAAAACGTAATTGGTCGGTGCAATTTTCATGTATTCGGAAAACGAAAGTGAACCGCCTAATACAAATCCAATATAAAGCACGATATATGAATCTATCAACTGAGAAAGCAAAGTGCTTCCTGTACTTCTCAACCAAATAAAACGATTGCCTGTTTTTTGCTTAATCCAATCAAAAACGAACGCATCAAGGAGTTGAGAAACAAGGAAGGCCGCAATACTTCCCACAATCACCATTTGCGCTTGACCGAAAACCTTGTTGTAAGATTCGTTGTCTGCTAGTTTCGATCCTGGAATTTCATACGCTGGAATGTTCATCGAGAGACCAACAATTATAAAACAATAAGCAATCAGAACGGCAGTTATCCAAGAAACACGACGCACAGCCTTCTGACCATAAAATTCATTCATTAAGTCTGTTAAAAGAAAAACAATAGGCCAAGGTAAAATTCCGATTATTGTTGTGAAAGGACCAAGTTTTAATCCGAATAAATTGAAAGACAAAGGAATCTGAATAAGCTTATTGCTAATCAACTCGGCGGTAACAGCATTCGTAACAAACAAACCCACTAAAAATACAAAAAGCCATTGTCTTCGTTCATTTATTTTATCTACTTCCATACTTTAAATAAGATTAATTTAAATATTGAATAACAACTATTTAATAATATTAATTTGATTTATTAACCACTCCATAATCCAATCGTTTTGATTTTACGTAACGCTGGACATAATACTTCGTTTTTAAGTTGTCTATTCGAACACCACCATTTGCAGCATGAATGAATTTCACATCACCCGGAAGGACTTCAATGACCATTGCTACGTGACCAACGGATGAAGACCGAACATTACTCCCCTTAAAAAACATCAAATCACCAGGTTGAATATTGGAAATACTAACTGTTTCCCCTAACTCTGCAAGTCCATAACTTGTTCGAACCAAAGAAAAACCGAAATTACCGAAAATGTAATTGATAAATCCTGAACAATCAAAACCAGATGGAGTTGTACCTCCGTAGCGATAGGGAACGCCCAAGAACGACTTGGCAAAGGAAATCATTACATCTGCCTTCGGGTTTGATTTTTTTGTCTTAATTGTCGTGTCAGAAAAAGAAAATGCACTCGTATCTATTTCAACAGTTTGAACCTGAGAAAGCACACTTATTGACACTACTGTGAAAATCGTTGATAAAAAAATGGTTTTTAGGTCCCAAATTATCATAGCCGTTGCAAAAATATAACTATTTTCGAATTTAAATTGAATTAACCTCGTGCCTTTAATTGATATTCAACAACTTAGCAAACTTTACTATTCAATCGGTGAAGTCAGTAAACTATTAGATGTAAACCCCTCTCTATTAAGATTTTGGGAGAAAGAATTTCAACTAGAGGTTTCAAAGAAAAACAAAAAAGGAAATCGTTTATTCACTGTCAAAGAAATAGAAAAAATTAACAAGATTTACCACTTTGTGAAAGTTGAAGGCTATACGTTAGACGGAGCAAAAAAAGCCTTAAAACTGAAAGATGGTAAGCAAGAAACCTCCTTTGAAATTCATTCCAATGAAGATTTGATTCGGCGTCTAGAAGCTATTAAAATCAAACTCTTGTCGATTAAAAATTCTTAATCCAAAAAGCGTTTTGAATATTTAGGGTCGGGTATTTTACAGATAATCGAAAATCGTTTTCTATTTCTAGCAATTAAGTCATAAACCTTATCACGAATGAAATTTGGGATTAGCCAAATAATCAAGAGTGGATAAAAATACCATTTCAGAAAAGGAATAATTCTTAAAACTGCTTTTGATTTCGAAAACAATTTACCATCTCGATAGAACAAAATTGATTCATCAAAGTCATTTTTTAGGTTAAAATCCGAAAATACTTTTTTTGAAAAAGAACTTTGAAGAGAAGTAAACAGCAAATTTTGATTTCGCTCATGCTTCAAAATGAATTGAACCGAGCGATTGCACAAACCACATTCACCATCGTATAAAATGATATTCTTGAACATTTAGTCTATAATTACTTAAACATAACTAAAAATAAGGGGACGGAGGCGGTTTTGGCATGCTTTTTCTTCTTCCATTTACTACATAATTCACACTCAAAATGCAATTCCAAGAGTTATTCATTGAAGACAGCTTACTTATATATCTACCAATGGAAGCCCCAACAGTTATTCCATTGTGAAATTTGTATTGATAAAACAATGATGGATTACTGAGGCCAAACCCTAATCCTACAGTTTGAATTTGACTGCTGTATCTTGATTTTTTACCAAAATTAAACTTCAAATTAATATATGTAGAAAGAAAGCCAGCGGTACTATATTCAACAAATAAG
>JBILIY010000182.1:0-4058 GCA_044368815.1 Crocinitomicaceae bacterium | reverse complement strand
CGTTAATTCTCATTTCTTTAGCCTTGTTATTTTTTCTCATTTTTAAAACGACTTATTTCGTTTTTGAAGAATGTCAATTAGTATGCAGAAGTTTATTTTTCAAGCGAAGCATCTCTTATTCTGACATCAGAAAAATTGAAAAGCAAAAAGGTATTTACGCAGGCTTTAAAATGTCTACAGCTTGGAAAGGACTTGTTCTTCACTACAACAAATATGATGAACTGCTCGTTTCACCAGAACGCGAAGATGAGTTTATCCAAGAAATAAAAAATAGAACAATTAAGTAAATAATAAACCTGATTTTCATTTTCAAACATTTAATTAAAATGTAAAACTTCTTTATGAGAAATATTCTTCTAGATTTGTAAATAAATATAATTATGAGTTTATTCGAACACAATGTTTTGTTAATTGATGAAAAAGTGAATGCTTTTAAATTTGAAAATGAATATAAAGTTTTTGATGAGTCAAATAACCAAATCGGATCTATTAATCAAAAGTTAACAGGGGGGCAAAAAATCTTAAGACTACTTTTGAATAAAGCGATGCTTCCATTTACACTTGACATTGTTGACACAAATGGAATGACACTTGCAAAAATTCAAAGAGGTTGGACATTATTTATGTCTAAGATTTCCATTGTTGACGACAAAGGAAATACCGTTGGGTTTATTAAACAAAAATTTAAGCTATTCAAGCCAACATTTGAAATTCAGAGTAAAAAAAATGAACCAATCGGCAAAATTACTGGTGATTGGAAGGCTTGGGATTTTAAAATTTTCGATGATAAAGAAATTCAAATCGGGACAGTGAGTAAAAAATGGGGTGGCCTTCTTAAAGAAGCTTTCACAACGGCCGATAAATACATTGTGAATATTGAGTCGAATAATTTATCAAAAGAAAACAGAATTGCAGTACTTGCAAGCGCTATCACTATTGATATGGTATTAAAAGAGGCGAAATAATCCGCTCTTTTTAATTTTAATATCCTGTAATTCTTGAAGTTGATGTCCCATGACATGAATTGCACTGCCCTAAAGTTAAAGAACTTCCCATACAGGATATAATCCAGTTTTCGTCAAAGTATAATTGAACATTCTTATGATTTAAATTAGTAATTTAAATGGAATGAGATAATTACAAATGGAAAATGAGTAAGTTAAGCTCAATATCATAGACTAAATGAAATTTTTAAGCTTTAAAAAATCAGGGTTCTTTCACAAAATTTGATTTTCAAACAAAATAAAAGATAAATTTGCGATTGAATTTTTCAAACCATTCAATCTTTTTTTGAACTTTGAAGAATTATTTATGTTTATAATGTAACAAGAAATTTGATATGGAACAAGCATCTACTAGTTCAAATTATATTCCACTTATTTTACAAATTATTGTTGCTTTGGGATTTGTTGTTTTCACGCTTTTCGTGACTCACATATTAATGCCTCGAATTAAATCTAAAAAGAAAGACGCCAACTTCGAATGCGGAATTGAATCAGAAGGAAATGCTCGTTTTCCTGTTTCCATTCGTTACTTCATGACAGCAATTCTTTTCGTACTATTCGATGTGGAAGTTATCTTCTTTTATCCCTACGCAGTAAATTTTCAAGACTTAAAATTAGAAGGACTACTTGCAGTAATTATGTTTGTAGCATTTTTTCTTGTTGGTTTCATTTACATTAGAAAAAAAGGAGCATTAGAATGGGAAAAATAGAAGATTTAGAAGTAATCAACGGGGAAGGTTATCAATTAACCTCCTTGGATAAAGCTATCGGTTTGGCAAGAGCAAACTCAGTTTGGCCTTTACCTTTTGCAACGTCATGTTGTGGAATTGAATTCATGGCAACGATGGGAAGTATGTACGACTTATCTAGATTTGGAATGGAGCGACTTTCGTTTTCGCCAAGACAAGCCGACTTATTGATTGTTGCAGGAACTATCTCCAAAAAACTAGGCCCTGTCTTGAAGCAAGTTTACGAGCAAATGTCTGAACCGAAATGGGTTCTTTCGGTTGGAGCTTGCGCTTCTTCGGGTGGTATTTTTGACACTTACAGTGTTTTACAAGGTATTGATCGAATTATTCCTGTTGATGTTTACGTTCCTGGATGTCCGCCAAGACCTGAACAAATTATTGACGGTGTAATGAATGTTCATAAATTGGTAAGACATGAATCCTCGAGAAGAAGATACAGTGATGAATACAAACATTTGCTAAGCAATTACGATATAGAAACCAAAGAAATCGAAGATGCTGAATAACGAAGCAATTTTAAGTCGTATTAACGAAAATTACGGCTCGGAAGTCCTAAATTCTGAAGAAAATTTCGGTATTCTAACGATAGAAATCAAAGCAGAAAAAAATCACGAAATTATCAGTTGGTTAAACAGAGATGAGGTTTTAGCATGCTCATTTCTAACACTGCTTGGTGGAGTTCATTATCCAGATGACAAAGGAAGAGAATTTGCCGTTGTTTATCACTTACATAGTTGGACAAACAACTTTAGACTTCGTTTAAAAGTATTTTTACCTGCCGAAAATCCGAGTATTCGTTCAATCGTTGACATATATAACGGTGCGAATTGGATGGAACGTGAAACATATGACTTTTTCGGAATCAATTTCGAAGGTCACCCTGATTTAAGAAGAATTTTGAATATGGATTCTATGGACTATTTTCCAATGAGAAAAGAACACGTCCTAGAAGATGCCACAAGAGAAGATAAAGACGATCGCTTCTTCGGAAGATAAATTTTTGACTATGAGTGAAATCACAGATAATAACGTATCATACAAGTCTAAAGAAACGATTGACGGAAACTACGCAACCATCAATTTTGGACCTACGCACCCTGCTACACATGGTATTTTTCAAAATGTCCTTAAAGTAGATGGTGAAAAAATAATTTCATCTGAACAAACAGTTGGATATATTCACCGAGCTTTTGAAAAGTTGGCTGAACGTCGTCCATTCAATCAAATTACTCCAATTACGGATCGTTTAAATTACTGCTCATCTCCAATTAATAACATTGGATGGCACATGACGATGGAAAAATTAATTCAAGCTGATATTCCTAAGCGCGTTCAATACATGCGTGTGATTATCATGGAATTAGCTCGAATCGCCGACCATTTGATTTGTAATTCCGTTATTGGTGTGGATACAGGGGCGTTAACTAGTTTCTTTTATCCGTTCTCGGAAAGAGAGAAAATTTACGAATTATACGAAGAAGTTTGTGGAGCTCGTTTGACGACAAATATTGGTCGAATTGGAGGTTTTGAAAGAGACTTCTCCCCTACTTTTCACGAAAAATTAAAGAGTTTCCTAAAAACTTTCCCTAAAGCATTTGAAGAATTCAACTCCATGTTGGAAAGAAATCGAATTTTCATGGATCGAACGAAAGGTGCAGGACCAATTTCAGCTGAACGAGCATTAAATTATTCTTTTGTTGGTCCAAATCTTCGCGCTGCAGGAGTTGACTATGATGTTCGCGTTATGCAACCATACTCTTCCTACGAAGATTTCGATTTCATCATTCCTGTTGGGGTGAATGGAGATACATACGACCGATTTATGGTGCGTCAAGAAGAAGTTCGTCAAAGTCTTCGAATCATTGAACAAGCATATAACAATTTACCCGAAGGTTCATACAAAGCAGACGTTCCAGAATTTTATCTTCCACCAAAAGAAGAAGTTTACAACAACATGGAAGCGTTGATTTATCACTTCAAAATCGTAATGGGGGAAACAGAAGTTCCCGTTGGAGAAGTTTACCACTCTGTTGAAGGTGGAAATGGTGAATTGGGTTATTATTTAATTAGCGACGGAGGTCGTTCACCTTATCGTTTGCAGTTCAGAAGACCTTGTTTTATTTATTACCAAGCTTATCCGGAAATGATTACAGGAATGACGTTGAGCGATGCCGTTTTGACGTTGAGTAGTATGAATGTGATAGCAGGAGAATTAGACGCATAAAATGAAAGCACATCAACCAGTTTCTCAAGCCAATAATGAACCGGTCGAGTTCAGCGAGGCAACGATGGCGAAGGCCAAAGA
>JBILIY010000224.1:0-3560 GCA_044368815.1 Crocinitomicaceae bacterium | reverse complement strand
CTTTATTGGAAACTATATGCAGAAAAAAAGTACTACGAATTATGCGATAAGGACATTGAAGAATTAAAATTAACGATAGAAGTCCTGGAAGATATACAAAAGGAACGAAACGCATTTAGCGCATAAAAAAAGGCGACACCTTATCGATATCGCCTTTCATAAAAGGATTTTTAAAACTTATGCATTTGCATTCATATTATCTAAAACATTCATAACGCTTTTCACTGCTTCAGAAGATTCAGTAAGAAGAGCTTTCTCAGCTTCGTTCAATTGTAATTCAATGATTTTCTCGATACCATTTTTACCAAGCACAACTGGCACACCTAAGTAAATATCTTTCATTCCATATTCACCTTGCAACCAAGCACAAACTGGGAAAATTCGTTTTTGATCCCTTATAATTGCCTCAACCATTTGCGCCGCTGCAGCTCCTGGAGCATACCAAGCCGAAGTCCCTAATAACTTCACGATTTCTCCACCACCAAATTTTGTTCTTTCGATAATTTCGTTCAATTTGTTCTCTTCAATTAACTCAGTAACAGGAATACCTCCTACTGTTGTATAACGAGGAAGTGGAACCATCGTGTCACCATGTCCGCCCATTAAAACAGCCTGAATGTCTTTTGGAGAAACATTAAGTTCTGTTGCCAAAAAAGCTCTATATCTAGCCGTGTCCAAAACACCTGCCATGCCAAAAACTTTTTTGGAATCAGTTTTGGCAGTTAAATAAGCACAATAAGTCATGACATCTAATGGATTAGATACCACGATAATAATAGCATTAGGCGAGTGTTTAATAATGTTTTCCGTCACGGTCTTAACGATACCTGCATTTGTCGCGATAAGATCGTCACGAGACATTCCCGGTTTTCTTGGTAAACCAGAAGTAATTACAACGACATCAGAATCTTTTGTTCGCTCATAATCATTTGTTGAACCAACCGTTCTTGAATCATACAAATTGATAGGAGAAGTTTGCCAAATATCCAATGCCTTTCCTTCTGCGAATCCCTCTTTGATATCTAAAAGAACAATTTCATTGGCAATCTCACGATGAGCCAACACATCCGCGCATGTCGCACCAACATTTCCCGCGCCTACTACAGTTACTTTCATTTGAAACTTTTTTAAATTAGTAAAAGTGAATTAAGAGCCACGAATTTAATTAAATTACTTAAAAATCGGTATTTTTCGCAAAAATTTTGTTTGGATTCTATTTTAAAGGCAACCCAAACAATAATGATTCGTTTTTAAATCGTTGAAAATTGGAGAACAAAAATCATTTGATGGAAATTGTGGAAGGATGTCTCCGAGGCGAAAGACGTTCGCAGGAGTTATTGTTTAAACAATTCTACGGAAAAATGATGGCTGTTTGCCTTCGCTACATAAGTGATCGGGACACGGCTCAAGAAGTTCTTCAAGAAGGATTCATTAAGGTCTTTGACAAATTGGAAGTTTTTGATTTCAAAGGTTCATTCGAAGGATGGATTCGAAGAATTATTGCAAATACGGCAATTGACACCATTCGTAAAAATAAGCGCAATCCTTTCTTAAGTGACCAAGATAATGACTTCAAGCAAGAAGTAGTAAATGAAATGGAGGAAAAAGAAAAAATCGAACTGACAGAGGTGAAAGCCGATGTCGCAATGGAAGCCATTTCAAAATTATCTCCTGCCTACAGAACGGTTTTTAACTTGTACGTTTTGGAAGATTATTCACACAAAGAAATTGCTGAAATGCTTGGAATCAACGAAGGAACATCAAAATCCAATTTGGCAAAAGCAAAAATGAATTTGCAACGCATATTAAATGAAAAGTTTAAAAACATCGACTAAGATGAAAAACGATATAGAAAAATTGATTAAAAATGCTTTAGATGCACATGAACTGTCTTATCAGGATGGCGCATGGGAATCGTTTGAAAATAAAATGAAAGTAAAATCCAAATCCCATTCGTATACCTGGTGGATTTTTGGAGTTGCGGCAGCGATTATTTCGATTACTACTATTTACCTTTTGAATAATGACAATCCACAGAATAAAATTCAAGCGAAAAATAAGATAGAAAAAGACCAATCAATCACAGATACCAAACAGAAAGATTCTTCACACAATGATGAAAATCATTCAAAAGTTAATGCACATAAGGAAAATATTAATGACAGTAATTCCAAACTGGTTAATGATAATATTTTTGTCCCTACAGAAACGGCTAAAAGCGATGTGAAGGCCGAAAGAAATTCAAACCAAGTTGCTACTACAAATTTGAATTCATCATCAAATCAAATTGAAAATTCACAGAGCGAAGTAAAAAACAAAAACGATTATCAAAACTCGAGTGTAATTGAATTTATTCCAACTTTTAGTGATAAATGTAAAAATGAATCCATCTCAATCGATAATAAAAATTCATTTGAACTTATCTTAAAAACGCCATCAGGTCGAGAAATTGGAATAGAACCAAATTCCAAAAGTGAAATTAATTTAAAAGAAACTGGAATTTACCAATTGGGATACTCCAATTCCGTTTCAAATGGAACTTTTAAAGAATCAAGTAAATTTAAAGTTCATGGAAATCCTTCTATAAACCTGGTTATTGATGACGTTGTTTCATACAAAAATGGATTACCAACAATAAATGCTGAAGTAAATTCAAGCGAGGAAAATGTGTTATGGAGAATTAATCATAAAACCTCTGCTAAATCTGGAAAATCAGTTGAGTTTAACCTTTTCAATAAAGGTTCATATACTATAGCAGCGGTTTCAAAAAATGAATTTGGATGTGAGGTTAACGAGGCTAAAACAATCCAAGTATATGAAGAATACAACTTATTGGCAATGAGTGCTTTTAACCCAAATTCTTCCGATTATAGAAACAGCTCATTTTTACCTTACGCATTAAACGAAAGAAATGTATCTTTCAAAATGATTATACTTGATCCTGACAATTTAGGAATTGTTTTTGAAACCACTGAAGCATCAAATCCATGGACAGGAATTGACAGAAGGGATGGTAAAATGGTTCCTGCGCAAAAGGCATACATTTGGAAGGTTTCATTGTCAAATCCTGAGCAAGGAGAGAAATCTGAATACAAAGGAACAATCGTTCGCGTGCTGTAGATTTTGAGATTTAAGATTTGTTAAACAGCGTTGTATTCTGAGTTAAATCGCTATTTTTGTTAGACAAAAATGGCTAGTCAAGGAATCATTCAACTTCTACCTGATCACATTGCGAATCAAATTGCCGCAGGTGAAGTAATTCAACGTCCAGCTTCTGTCGTAAAGGAATTGGTTGAAAACGCAATTGATGCAGGTGCAAAATCCGTTAAAGTTGTCGTAAAAGACGCCGGAAGAACCTTAATTCAAATCATTGATGACGGTAAGGGAATGAATGAGAATGATGCTGTTCTTTGTTTTCAGCGGCACGCAACTAGTAAGATTGCAAATGCGGATGACCTATTTAAATTAACGACAAAAGGTTTTCGAGGCGAGGCTTTGGCTTCAATTGCAGCTATCTCGCATGTTTCTTTAAAAACCAAAGAATCCGATTCAGATATAGG
>JBILIY010000180.1:0-4088 GCA_044368815.1 Crocinitomicaceae bacterium | reverse complement strand
CTATTGATAACAATTTCACGGATACCATTATTAATCCAAGTCTTCTTTCTGGAGGAGTATATAGTGTTTATGTTCAAGCTGTTTGTGCGTCTGATACATCTCAGTTTGTTGGTCCTTTCAATGTAACAATGCCGTTAACCAACGACTCCATTTGTGATGCGGAGACAATACCTGTTGATGGAGTAGCTTATGCTTTTAATAGCACAGGAGCAACTGTTGAGGCAATAGACGTTGATGTGGCTCCACCAGTTATAAGTGGTAATACAACCACCGGTTGGGTTAACAATTTCATGAATAACACCACGTGGTTCAAGTTCATTGCGCCTCCTTCTGGAGATATTCGAATTAATGGCACAGCGATTAATTTTAATGGTCAAATTGCGGTGTATAGCCCAAATAGTTGTACGTCAATTATTGCTAATGATTTAGAAGGCGCAAACGATGATGCAGTTGGTAGTACAAGTGTTGCTCCAAATTTCACACTTTGTAATTTAGTACCTGGACAAGAATATTATCTTTTACATGATGGCTTTGCCGCCCCTGGTATTTATTCTATTTCTATTTCGGAATTAATCCTAAATGCGGGTTCTGCAAATGGAGTATTGAACGTGTGTTATGGAGATACAGCAAACTTGTTTGATGGAATCTCAAATTACCAATTAGGGGGAACTTGGACACAGCAAATTCCAACTTTAGGGTTACAAGATAGTTTGTTCGCAACACTTGGGTTAGCGAGTTCAATTTATCCATTTACATATACATTAACTGATGGTTGTGCTGCCGATAATGAATTGGTTCAAGTAGAAATTTACAGTCCCTCTGCTGCTGGTGCTGATGGATCAATTTCAGTTTGTTTGAACGAACCATTCAATTTACTTTCAGGTCTTGTAGGAAACGTTGACTTCGGTGGAACCTGGGTTAACCCATTGAATGTTAATTTGCCATCAAGTTTGGATACTGCCGGGACAACAGGTGGTCTGTTCGATTACCTTTATGTAGTTTCAAACGGAGTTTGCCCTAATGACACGGGGATTGTTTCTGTAAATGTTATTTCAGGTTGTGATTACAATGTTGGCTTGAATGAATTGGAGAATTATGTTAATGTGTATCCAAATCCAACAAATGGCAACTTTGAAATAAATATTTCAAAAGAAATCAATTCAGGATTTATTTCAATTGAAGACTTAAATGGTAAAATTATTCAAAGAATTTACAGTTTAAATCAAGGAAGTAACTCAATAGATATTGCGAATGCAATGAATGGTATTTATATCCTTCGAATTAAAATTGATTCGGGAGAATATATTACTAGGATTGTTAAGAATTAATTTGGATGAGGGCTTTTAGCCCTCATTCTTGTTTAATTATCTTAGCTTTGTGCTCTAATTTAATCTTTATGAGACAAATTCTATTTTCTATTTTCTTTATTTTGAATGCATTAATCGCAATATCACAATGTAATTATTCTTTTACTCTTGTAGATAGTTATGGAGATAGTTGGAATGGTGGTCAAATGATTCTCGTTCAAAATGGTGATACGATTGCTGTATTAACAGGACCAGGAAATAGTCCTACGTTTTCAGCAAATGATACAACTGTAATAATTCCAGTAACGCCCGGAATTCCAGTAAGTTTATTTTGGAGTAATGCGGGATTATACCCTGGCGAAATGTCTGTTATTTGGTATGATGAAAATGGTTTAGAAATTTTTAATTTAGCCCCAAATTCGGCACCATTAAATTCGGACCCACTATTCACCGCTACTCCAATTTGCGCCCCTTGTAATAGTATTCCAAATCCAGGAAATACACTTTCGAGTAACGGAAACTCAATTTGTTTTGGATCAAGTACGTTCCTCTCATTACAAAACCCAACTTTAGGATCTGCTGTTACATATCAATGGTATACTTCATCGGACGGAGTTTCCTATAGCCTCATATCTGGCGCAACGAATCCATCATTGAATTTAAGTCCTACAGCCAATCAGTATATTTATTGCGCTGTCACTTGTTCGGGTTTTACGACAACAAATTCCAATCCTATTTTAATAAATTTGGCTCCTTTTAATCAATGTTATTGTATTCCACAATATTCTACGGGTACAGATTTGGGTGATTTAATTTCAAATATCAAGATTATTGGAACTACGCTTTCAAATAATACTGGTTTCGTTATGGGTGACACTTCGTATACTTATTATACCGGTCAACCTAATTATACTGCTACACTTTTACCATCGGCCTCATACAGCCTTTTTGTAGCGACAGGTGAGTATGGAAGTCAAGGATATGCGGCTTGGATCGATTACAATGATGATGGAATATTTGATATCTCTGAGCGAATTGGATATACGAATGGCACTATTGGCACAGGTTGGACTCAAGGACAAGTTAATGATTCTTCTACTTTTGTAATTAGCCTATCCTGCGCACCCCCTGCTGGAGTTCATAGAATGAGAATTCGAGGTGTTTATTTTGAAGACGGAGATCAGATTGACCCATGTGATTTATACACTTATGGAGAAACGGAAGATTATGATATCACGATTGCACCTCCTCCAAGTTGCCCATCGGCTGGATTGGTCGTTTCCACAACAACAACTCAAAATTCTGCAACGGTTTCTTGGCTTTTAACATGTTCAACGGCAAGTGTTTTTGATCTTGAATATGGTCCTCAAGGATTTATTCAAGGAACTGGAATAGTGTTAAATAATCAAACTGTTACGATTACTGGAGATACTGCTACGATTACAATACTGGGACTCATTGATAATACGGATTACACTTTTTATTACAGAGCTAATTGCGGAAATGAGACAAGTCTATGGTCGGCTGCAAATGACTTTACAACGCTATGCTCCTCAATCACTGCAATTGGATGGTGTGAAGGTTTCGATTCGGATTCTCAAACTGAACAGTGTTGGACTATTTTGAATGCAAATAATGACTTTACATCTTGGAACACGAATACGGATTTCAACCAGTTTAACGGTGATAATTGCGCATCAATTTCCACTGATTTCAATAATGGCAATAACGATGATTGGCTTATCACGCCAAGGTTAACGCTTAATGGTACTGAAATATTGAAATTCAAATATCGGGCACTAAGTGAATTTGAACCAAATGATTTGAAAGTAAAGATTTCTACAACTGGAATGAATCCTGCTGATTTTACAACTACGTTGATTTCTTTGGATTCGATATCAAACATTACATACTTAGATACATCCGTTAACTTAAGTGCATACACTGGGGATGTTTACATAGCGTTCCATGTTCCACAAGGTGGTTTGGATGGATGGGTATTATACCTTGATCAAATTTGTATTACTGAATGTGTTCCAGCTAATATTACAGACGATAGCCTTCAAATTTGTCAAACTGCAGATTCGTTAGATCTTACAACAGTCTTAAATATTGGTCAATCACAAGGTAATTGGAGTTTGAATAGTAACCCAACTGCTTTAAGTGGCTCCACGCTCTATTTGGATAGTTTAATAACAGGGGTTTATGGAATTAATTACCTCGTAAATGATGCTTGTCAATCAACTGCTGCTACAGCTACTATTTTCATGTATGAACCATCCAATGCGGGAATTGACAGCGCAGTAATTCTTTGCAAAGGTCAGCCTTTTGATTTATTCGACGCTTTAACAGGAAACTTCCAAACTGGTGGTACCTGGTATGATCCAAATAATCAAACCTTAACAAGTTCCTCTGTAGTTACTGGAAATTTCCCAGGTCAATTTAATTACGATTACGTCATGACAAATGGTGTCTGTCCAAGTGATTCTTCAAACGCGCTATTGATTGTTAATGATTGTATTTGGGTTGGAATTGATGAATTGAATCAAGCTTCAGTTACGATTTATCCAAATCCAGCTAATGAATTTCTAAATATCGATTGGAATGGTAAAGTAGAAAACATCATTGTAATGGACGCAAGCGGACGAGTTTTATCCAAATTTAATTTAGCTCCAGAATTGCAAAGTTTTAATTTCTCGTTAAACAATATCGAAAAAGGAGCATACTGGCTTGTTCTTGAAAATGGTAATTCTCGGATTGTAAAACCATGGATTAAAAACT
>JBILIY010000179.1:0-4089 GCA_044368815.1 Crocinitomicaceae bacterium | reverse complement strand
ATCAATTCCATCGGCGTCTTGGTAAGGACCTTCGAAGAAGTCACAACCAATCGCAGGAGGATTAGCACCATATCCTGGTCGTCCACCATCACTTTCGTCATTTAAATCTCCATTATACATATATCCCAGACCACGAGAAACATCACAACCCGTATAATCATCTGCATAGTTTCCAACATCTGCATCAAGATACTGAGAGAAATAAGTTTCAAACAACGTTTGCGTTCCACGATTGATTAATTCGTAGTTATAAAAAGTCATTCTGTTAATTTCATCATTAGTTGCAAATGAAAAGGCTTGAGCACGAATTTCCATTCCAATTGGATCTCCATTGGTTTCAGTGTGTATATTTCCTTTGTCATTGAAAACCCACCAATAGGTAATATCACCATATAAAGAAACTCGACGATCAATCCCACACTCAATATCATCTCTTCCCAAAATATCATCATACCATGGATGATCACCATTATCTGGATTGTAGTTACCATCTCCATCACGATCATAAAAAGGAGCCAAGAAATAATCCTGTCCTTTAGAAACATCGCCATGAGCTGGCCAATTGTAAATACAATTCAATTCAGCATTGGTTGGAACTGTTATGTCTTCACAGCCTTCAGTAGTAACTCCATTATTACACTCCCACCAAATGTTAAATTTGATAACATCTGCTTTTCTAATACTATCAAATCTATCAAAAGCAATACATTCATCTGGATTAATGTTTGCTTCACCAAAATCACGCGTAGCATCATCTCCAACTGGAGATCCTGGATTATATGTTCCCGTTCCTGGTGTAACCGTTAAAGGGCCAGGCCAGAAATCATTCCCTTGACGATAACGAAGTGCCGCTAGTTTCAACTGACCATTAACATCAGTTCCGCCCATCCAAAGAGCTCCAGCAAAAATAACGTGTAAACCGCTATTTTTCGGAATTTCGTATGAGGCAACTCCCGCTTGTCTGTTTTGAAACATACTTCCTCCTTGCTCAATTAATGCTTTTACATCATTGAATTGCATAAATAATTTTGCTGTTGCTGGAGAACAATTAGCGCCTTTTGGTTTATTATTAGGTTTATTACTCTTATCGTTCGGACCATAGTATGCCAAAACGTTAGTTGAAATAAAAGTAATTCCAAATAAAACTGCAAATAATTGCTTTTTCATAATTCTATTTTTATTGTCTAATTATATTAAAAATCAATTTTAACACCCAAACGGATTGTTCGCGGTACACTTACATTGAACGGATTTTGAACCTTCATTGCATAATAATCTCTAAATGCTTGTTCATCAATTTGATTCTGAATTGAAGTCTGACTAGCAGCAGCAGCTAAATATCCATCATCATCCCAGTTTCCTGTAGCGCGATAAACATTCAACAAATTGAATTGATTAAATAAATTGGTAACACGAACGTAAACATTCAAGAAAGCCGTTCTCTTTTTATCATCTTTTTTGCCATATTCAAGATTAATCGTTTTATCCAACTGAAGATCAAGACGATAAGACCATGGTAATCTTGAACCGTTTAATGTTCCATTAATACCAGCATTCAAATTTCCAATACCTTCATCCGTAATGAATGTTTGTGATGAATAAGGAGACCCTGAATAAATGTTTGAGAAAATATTCAAACCTGTATTTTCAAAAATATTAACCTTACCGATCTTAGGACCATTGTAATCTGCACCTTCTCCATATCGATAATCAAATGTTATCGCGAAAGCGTGTCTTTGATCATAAGAATAAGGGAAAATATTTCGAAGATTCGGAAGACCAGCATTAACCAAAGATCCTGCAGAAGTAGCATCAGAACCTGTACCGTCAGCAAATTGCAATGTGTAATTCGCAGTCATTCTGATGTTTCCTGTTTGACGCAAATCATAAGCAATTGTCATACCTTTAACTGTTCCGAAATCGCGATTTCCGAATGTTCTATAGGTTGCTGGGTAGGCCTCAAAAACGTTTATTAACTGCACGTTGTTTCTTTGTTCTCTATAGAACGCAGAAATCTTTAGTGAGGAGGTGCGTGATAATACTTGTTGAAAACCTAATTCATAATCTACAGTTGTTTCAGGTTTTAAGTTTGAGTTATTAATAACTGCACTTCGTGATTGAATGAATTGATATTCAAACGGATCAAATCTAAAACCTGATGTTGGTCTTTTTGTTAAGATATCGTAATGCGCGAAGAAAGAAGCTTCATCAGAAATTGGGAATGAAAAAGCGATACGAGGCATAAAGTTAACTTGAGCCTTGTAGTTTTCAAATGCATCTGCAGTAGGTGTAAGAAGAGAAGGATCCACTAACCAAGGAGCAATTCCTGCAGCTCCTCTTATAACCTTAGGGTCTTCTACAGGGGTTCCTGAAGCATTAAACCAAAAGTTTTCAGTTCTAAATCCATTAATTGCAGTTGGATTGTTTACATCATTAACATAAACAATGTAATCATCCCCTATACTTTCTGGAATGTCAACCCAACTGTATTGACTTGGGTCATCTGCCTTCATTTGGCGAACCTCACCAGCAGTTTTGGCATTATAGAACAAATATTGATCTTTTAAAACAGGTTGATTAGCATTGAAAACGTCCACACGTAATCCAACATTAAAGATAATATCCTTGAATGCAAATTTGTCCATTATGTATCCTGCCATGTAGATTGGTTGAAATGCTCCTACAAAGCGACGATAATTTCCATTTTCGTCAAATTCATTAAAGTACTTATTGATATCGGTAATGCCTCTAACTTTTTTACCTGTATGATCAAATCCCCAATAAGAAACAAAGGAATTTCCACTATTCAACAATTCATCTGGTGAAAACATATCAAACTGGAAAATATTAGGATCATATTCATCGATGTCAACAAAATCACTGCCAGCAGGATTAAATCCTAACTTTTTACGTAAATTATAATCAAAGAATGATTGATTATCAAGAATCACATTGCCATTAGCATCAACATTTCCACCTTGACCTCCATACTGTCCAGTTCCAGAGGTATTGGCGTAGCCAGAATTTAATCTTTCATATGTAATTTTCTTGAAGGAACCTGAATCGGCAATAACGCCAGAATTCAAATCCAATTCGCGAATGTGGAAATTCGCTAATTGTCGTGCAATCGACCAAATTCCAATAGGCCCGTTTGTTCCGCCTCCTGTAGTAGTGCCTGAAGTCCAACCGCGATCGATTCGTTGTTCGTACTCAAATCCTAAAGAGATACTATGATCACCAATAACAACTGAACCTGCTCCAGTCACACGAAACTGATCGTTCTCTGTTTTTCCAAAATAGTTGTATGGTGTACCAATATTACTCCAAATTCCATAAACACTTGAAGGCGCATCTCCATTTCTCAAAGCATTACCTTGTTGAATTTGAAACAAGTTTTCATATCTTCCAATAGGTTGTCCATCATAAATATCGAAATACTGTGTCGTTATAGCAGCAAGAGCAGCATTTGTTTCCGAAGGATCAAAAGCTACTTCCACATCTTTGAATCCATTGTGAATATAGGTTTGAGTTATTGGGTTGAATTCATAGGATGGTCTTCTCGTTGTTCTAAAAGTTCCAACATGACCGTAGTTGAACATATTATACATATGTTTTGGATCATACACATCGTCTTTTGACTTGGAATAATCAACCATGATGTTGTATAATGCAGATTTTATTTTTGAACTACTTCCTTCTCGCTCATTATTAAAACGTTGAGTGAAGCGCCCAAATACACGGTAATCCAAAGATTTAAAAGTTCCAAAATTTTCAAAATTCAATAAAGATCCACCATAATTGTAGTTACTTCCGTAGCTATAATTCAATGAACCTCCAAATTGTAAGTTAATTGTTGGACCTGTGTTAACGTCAATTTTTGCTTGAGCTGAGAAAACAGAATTTCTAGCATTCATTCTCCAAGGAACTTGTTCGAAATCATTCTTGTCTAAAAATAGTGCGTTATGGAATGTACCAAAACCTGTTGAAGTTGGACGAAGAGGATTTGAAATTAATTCTTGTCTTACAGAGTCCTTGATTCGATAACCACCATCTCTAAGAGGTCTATTGTCCAATTCATCTGTAAAGTTT
>JBILIY010000377.1:0-4108 GCA_044368815.1 Crocinitomicaceae bacterium | reverse complement strand
TAACAAACTCAAAAATTCAAGTTCATCCATTGGCTTTTCCAATTCCCCGATCATTCCTGCACCTTCATAAGGGTTTTCATTTTGAATTGGGTATACTTCAAAAGCCACTTCCTCATATGGATGAGCTTGATTCATTGCGGTTAAAACGGAAGGTATTTGATAATTATTTACTAAATATTCAACGCGATATTCTTCAACTTGCGATTTATTTCCGCTCTCACCGATGCTTGGATTTGCCAAATCAGTTGGTTTAAATGTACCGATACCAGAAGTTCTAAAATGACATTCTTCATAATTGCCAATTTTACCACCTCCTGCATTAAAAATGGCTAAATCGACTTGATTAAGTGAATCCTTAGGTACAAAAACAACCAATTTTGACATGTTTGCTTTCATTGGACTTAAAATTCTCACCTTCTGAAGTCCTAATCGATGGGAAATTTCTCGGTTTACACCGTAAAAATGATTGTCTAAATTCGTATGAATGGCATAAAGTGCGATTTTATGTTGAATGCATTTTTCAATGACGCGCTCCACATAATTCGAACCCGTGATTTTTTTCAATCCCTTGAAAATTATGGGATGATGGGCAATAACAAGATTACTTCCTAAAGAAATAGCTTCGTCAATTAAAGCCTCTATTGCATCAAGACAAATGAGCACAGAACTAACTTCCCATTCTTTTCTTCCGCAAAGCAATCCTGAATTATCATACGATTCTTGCAGCGCTAACGGATAAGATTCTTCTAAATAAGATACGATTTCAGCTATTTTCATGTTTTAATTTTCGAGTTAAGCCAAATGTAAATCCAAAAGCCGATGTTTTGTGTAAATATCCATTATACTTCGTATAACTATCCGTTAATTGACGTCGATATTGGGCACTGAATCGCAAACCAAACTTATTTTGGAAATTTAATACAACACCTGCTGATCCCACAGCGGATAAAACAAATGAATTTAGGTTATTGTATACTTTAATTTTCTCATCATACTTTCCTCCAAGGGAATCCGTCCAGTTCTGTGTTTGTAGGTAAGCAACTTGCATTTGAGGAATTAGTCCGCCGCCAATGAAAAACTGAAAGTTACTTCCCGTTTGAAATTTGACTTGCAAAGGCATTCCGATGTAACGGTATTTTGTCTGGTAATTAAAGGATGAATCACTAGTAGAAGATTCCCAAGCATATTGTTCCCCATTTTGAATTAATGAAAGTCCGCCATCAAAAACGAAATGCTTCGAAATAGGCGCAACCATCCCAATGGAGTATGACCATAAATTTATTTTAGTCTCGTTAGCTCGCTCTCCAAGCGGTTTATTTAAAAACTCTGAATTTGATTCCAACGTCCGATTAACAGAGAAAATTCCGGCTTCTAAATAGACAGAAGAGCTTGAGTCTTTGTCATTTGATTTCTTTGTTTCTTCCGAAACATTTACCAATTGTGAATAGGAAACTTTGGCAAAAAACAGAAATAAAAGTGTTAAATACTTCATACTTCAAAGATATACATTTGATTCTAAAAGTTCAATGAATATCCTTAACTCAAGTCAAGCAAAGATCTCCAGGGTATAAATTAGCTTTGCAAAAAATAATATTTATGGAAACACAATGGAATATAGACAACTTGCATAGCTCTGTCGGTTTTAAGGTTAGACACATGATGATATCTAACGTATCTGGAACATTCGGAAACTTCTCTGCGGAGGCAATTACAGAGGGGGAAGATTTTTCGTCTGCGAAATTTAATTTCAAAGCAGCGATTGATAGCATTAACACAGGAGTTGCCGATCGCGACGGGCATTTGAAATCAGCTGACTTTTTTGACGCAGCGAATTACCCAGAAATGTTATTTCATTCAACGGATGTCAAGCAATTGGCAAGTGATGAACTTGAAATTTCTGGAGATTTAACGATTCATGGAGTTACTAAACCTGCTACTCTGAAAGCAGAATTTGCCGGTATCGCAGTTGATCCGTATGGTCAAACGAAAGCTGGTTTAACACTTACAGGGAAAATCAAAAGAAGTGAATACGGACTTGTTTGGAGCGCAGTAACAGAAGCAGGAAATATTGTTGTTGGTGATGAAATCAAATTGGAGTGTGAAATTCAATTAATTAAACAATAAACTACAGATTTTTTTTTCTTTTATAAGAAAGGCTACCAAATTTGAGTAGCCTTTCTTTTTTTGTTTTAAAATTTAAAAATCTCCTTTCATAAATTTCTTGTGTACACGTGTATCATTGGAAATTAAATTCAAATAATACAATCCAGACTGAAGCTCTGAAATATTAATATCGAAGTCTGTTGTGTTATCTGACCCTGACTTTACAATCCGTCCATTCAAATCTGTGATTTCCCAATCACTAAAGCTTTCCTCTAAAAACACGCGAATTGAACTCGAAGCGGGATTTGGAAAAATTGCCACTTTCTTTTCCAATTCAACTGCACTTACCACAGGAGAACTCGAACAGGCACATTTATTTTTCAAACCCGTAGTTTCAACAACTTCAGGTGCACGATAATTTGCTTTCACCCAACATGTTTGTCCGGGCTGAGTAGTTGTTGCATTTCGAATGCGCATTGTGTACCAACCATCATAGGTTGCCGTAACTGTAAAGTCGTATGGCCCGGTTTGAGTAATTGAATCTACTGATTGGCAGTCTTTATTTAAAATTACCAATTCAATACCACTTGTCGTATCTGATGGAAAAACAGAAAAAATCATATCAGTTCCCGCTTTGGCATAAATTCTACCAACTGTTCTGCAATCTGTTGAATTGGAAGGTAAAGCACCTCCTTGTTGTAAAGACGAAATGTGTGAATCACCTAAATCATCCGCCATCTCCCATTCTTGAACGATATTTTTACCAGTTCGAACATAGTTTTCTGCAATTCCTTGGGGAGCCCAAACGGAATATCCCCTTCGGCCTTGAGCAGCAGTTCCATCGCACGGAGGAATTGAAATATCAACTTTTCCACCCCCGTAAACGGTTCGCTGTGCTGTACCATTTGCGCCCGAATAATCAACAAGAATGGTACCATCTGACCAAGAGGTCTGAACCCCAGTCAAGTTTTGCCATTGCGTCCAATTATCCGTAACTGCGATCAACGCTTTTTCTTGTCTTTCAATTACCAAAGCATCAGCCGCTTGCCATCTTACCAAATAAGAACCTTCTTTAAATCGAAGATTTTGATGACACCAAAGTAAATTTTCAATGTCACTTCTTGTCGGCAAGGTAGAATCAACTTTTGGATCGTGTGTAAAGCGATTCCCATTGTATCCAATATTAAACAAATCCTCGAAAAACACTTGTGGAGCGCCATCGACAGCCAAAGCAATTGCATGCACCATACTATTGCGTCCATCATTTGGTTCAACTTCTGTTCCAAGTGCTGTATTCCAACCAACGTAATTTCCTTGCGCGTTTAACTGTGGCCTGAACGTATCGTGATTGTTTACAAATGGAACCGTCCGTTGTCTATTGATTTGTTGAGATCCAGGAATATTCGACAAATCATAGTTTCCGTTACCTGCTACAATATTTCGAAGATTTCCTCTTAATGAAAAATCAAAAGTCCCAGATCTATTTTGCACTTGGTTACACCAACTATCCATTTCGTTGATTCCTCCAACCCACTCTCCAACTGAGAACAAATCATTTCCTCCACTGGCCCATCCAGCATTATTTTGTAAATTCCACAATAAATCTTCTGCAACACTTGCTGGAAAATGTTTAACGGCATCCAAACGAACGCCATCCCACCCCATTTGTTTCTTATACCAAATCATCCAATTACGCATCCCGTTTCGCATGTAGTCAGAAGCTTGAGTCGGATTGTAAGTTGTGGCATTACTACTCTGACCAAATGCATTGCTTTCGTAAGAAATATCTGGCCCCCAGTAAGGACTGTTTATTTCATTTGTACAACATGGGTTATTGGGATTCGGATAAAAGTTTTGCCAATTTTTTGGAAATCTGCCCGCACGTGCAAAATAATTTAGAGATGTCTCGTTATTTCCTGGAGTAGCAAAACTAGAATACCTAAAGTTTTTATAACGATTGGTTTGTCCATCATCAATTGCAGAAGGGTCTTGTCCTCCACTACCC
>JBILIY010000176.1:0-4113 GCA_044368815.1 Crocinitomicaceae bacterium | reverse complement strand
TATTTCTAATTGGCTCGCTTGCTTTTGCTCAAAATAACCAACGAAAATTTATTTCTGTTCAAAAATCCGATTCATTGGTAAACGTAGTAGTATCAGATGGAACGTATGAGATTAAAGCCTATTCTGATAAATTAATTGAAACGAGTTTTTTTCCTTCGAATATCCGAACAAAAGAACCCTCGCATGCGGTTGAAAACATGCCGAATGTTAGTCGAAATTTCAAACTGATTCAAGGAAAGGATCAGTGTAAATTGGTGAATCATGATTTCGTTGTTCAAATTCAAAAAGTTCCCTTTCAAATTTCTTATTTATACAAAGGAAACCTCGTTACCTCTGAAAAGATAGGTTATGAAAAAACACCTGAATACGAAAAGATATCCTTCAATTTAACGAACTATGAAATTTTATTCGGAGGAGGAGCAAGAGCCTTGGGAATGAATCGACGAGGAAATCGTTTGCAGTTATACAATCGCGCGCATTATGGATATGAGGAACGATCAGAATTGATGAACTATACGATGCCTTTGGTGATTTCAAACCGATTATACGCCATTCATTTTGATAATCCTGAAATTGGTTATTTGGACTTAGATTCGAAAAAAGATAACTCCCTGATTTATGAAACTATTGGTGGCAGAAAAACCTATCAAGTTATTGTTGGTGATGATTGGAAAGACCTTGTTGAAAATGAAACAGCGCTTCTAGGTCGTCAACCTTTGCCACCGAGGTGGATGTTCGGAAATTTTGCAAGTCGTTTTGGTTACCACTCACAAGCAGAAGCAGAAAAAGTTGTTGAAAAATTCCGTAAGGATTCAATTCCACTCGATGCCATTATTTTTGATTTGTACTGGTTCGGAAAGGAAATTCAAGGAACCCTCGGAAATCTTGAATTTTATAAAGATTCGTTTCCAAATCCTCAAAAAATGATCGCTGATTTCAAGGCAAATAATGTGAAAACAGTTCTAATAACCGAACCATTCATTCTAACGACCTCCAAAAAATGGGAAGAAGCCAAACAAAAAAATCTGCTCGGAACGGACAGCACTGGTAAACCATTAACCTATAATTTTTATTTTGGAAATACAGGATTATTGGATGTTTTTCAGCCGCATGTGCAAGACTGGTTTTGGAATGAATACAAGAAATATATTTCCATGGGAGTCAAAGGATTTTGGGGAGATCTCGGAGAACCTGAAGTCCATCCTTCTGCGATGTTTCATGGGAAATTAAGAGCTGATCAAGTACACAACATTTACGGTCACCAATGGGCGAAATTACTAGCAGACGGATATAAAAAAGATTACCCAAATGAACGACCATTTACCTTAATGCGATCCGGTTACTCGGGAACGCAGCGATACGGAATCATTCCGTGGTCGGGTGATGTCAACCGAACGTGGGGAGGCTTTAAACCGCAAATGGAAATTTCTATGCAGATGGGTTTACAAGGAGTTTCTTACATGCATTCTGACCTTGGAGGATTTGCAGGTGCAAATGACGATCCGGAGCTTTATTTAAGGTGGTTGCAGTATGGCGTTTTTCAACCGGTTTTTCGACCGCATGCTCAAGAAGAAGTGGCTTCCGAACCCATTTTTAAAGATGCAAAAACAAAAGAACTAGCAAAACAAGCAATTCAATTGCGTTACCAACTTTTACCTTACAATTATACCTTGGCATTTATAAATCACACAAAAGGAACTCCTTTGATGCGTCCTGTTTTTATGGAAGATTCATTGTCCGATTGGAGTTATACTTCCACCAAACAGTATTTGTGGGGCGATGCATTTTTTGTTTCACCAATTACTTCAAAACGAGATTCGACGGAATTGGGAATTGAACATGTTACTTTACCGAATGGAACGTGGTTTGATTTTCATACAGGTAAAGTCGAAGAGAGGAATATCGGTTTGCCTGGCAAAGAAATGAAAGGTACTCTTGTGAAAAAAGATTTGTCAAAAATACCCGTGTTTGTGAAATCAGGTTCATTTGTTCCAATGACTGAACAGATTCAATCTACGGATGAATTTAATCCAAACAAAGTTTCAGTTCATTTTTATTTTGACAGCACATTGAAGGAAAGTTCAGGTATTTGGTATGATGATGATGGACTAACGAATGAAGCCTTTGAGAAACAGAATTTTGAGTATATCGACTTTAAGTTTCAAAAAAACAAGAAGAAGTCAATAATAACGATCAAAAAAACTGTTGGAAAAGCCTATCAATCTAAAATTGATTCATTCAATCTTGTAATTCATTTTGATAATAAAATTCCGAAAAACATTAAAGTGGGAAAACAAGTTTTTCCTTCTTCACAATTTTTGAAAAATAATCACCTTAAAATACCGATTAGTTTGAATTCAACCGATATCAAAATCACATTTGTTGATTAAATTTTGTTTGTGTCATTTTGACGTTTACAAAAATAAAAATATATTTACACTAAATTAATTCGGTTTTAATCTAATTTTTTATGAACATAATTTTTAGAATATATTCATTTTCAATCATTTGTTTGATTTTTTCTTCTATTTCTTTCGCTCAAAATGCAACCATAAAAGGAATCGTGTCAGACACAGAGGGGAATCCTATTTTTAATGCTACAGTGACATTAGAAGGTAAAAATTTGGGCTCTAAGTCATCTGAAAGTGGATCGTATGAAATTGGAAATATTCCCCCAGGAAGTTATGTGTTGGTTTGTAAATATTTTGGTTTAGAGACATTTAATGAAAACGTGACATTAGCCGCAGGTCAGGTGTTAGAAAAAAATATATCTCTTTCAAAATCAAAAGAATTAGAGGAAGTTGTAGTAATCGGTTATGGAACAACGCGAACGAAAGATTTAACAGGTTCCGCAGTTGTAATTAATGAAAAGAATTTCGCGCAAGGTTCAATGTCAACTCCTGAGCAGTTGATTATGGGTAAAGTTTCAGGTCTAAAAATAAACACCAATGATGGAGCTCCCGGATCAGGAAGCACACTTAGATTGCGCGGAGGAACTTCAATCAATGCGAGTAACGACCCGTTAATAGTTGTTGATGGTGTCCCGTTGGATAACGGAGGAATTGCGGGTGCTGCCAATCCACTTTCCTTGATTAATCCCAATGATATTGCTTCGTTTGTTGTATTAAAGGATGCATCATCAACTGCAATTTATGGTTCGAGAGCTGCAAATGGTGTTATCATCATAACCACGAAAAAAGGTAGTTCAGGAAATGCACCTTTAAAAGTTGTCTTTGACACGAAGCATTCGCTTTCCACTGTTGCTAAATATGCTGATGTATTGAGTGGTGATAGTTTGAGAAACTTAGTAAATCGAATTGGAAATCCTGCTCAAATTGCCTTGTTGGGAGATGCAAATACGGATTGGCAGCGAGAAGTATTCAGGCCCGCTTATGTTATTGATAATAATGTTTCTTTGACAGGAGGAATCAAAAATTTACCATATCGTTTGTCATTTGGTAATCGCGTTGAAAATGGAGTTTTGAAAAGAGATCAATTCATGAGAAACTCGGTAACATTGAGTTTAACTCCGACATTTTTTGACAATAAGTTGCAATTGGAAATCAATAATAAACTCGTAAATACACGTTCGTTTTTTGCTAATCGCGGAGCACTAGGAGCAGCTTATTTTGATCCAACACAACCAGTTTATTCGGATACAACAACTTATGGTGGATATTATGAGTGGTTAGGAGTAAACGGAAAACCAAATACATTGGCCTCAAAAAATCCGTTAGGTCTCTTGATGCAACGTGAAGACCAAAGTGATGTTTGGCGCTTAATTGGAAATGCGAAAGTCACCTATAAGATTCCTTTTATTAATGGCTTAAAGGCGGTTGTTCATGGAGGTATAGATCAGTCTGAAGGGTCTGGGACTGCAACAACTGATCGGTCTTCTGCTGCTGGTTTTTATACTCAAGGGTCATACAATCAATACCGAAGCACCAAAGGCAACAAGCTAATAGAGACTTATTTCAACTACAATAATAGTAATGGAAGTGGTGATCAATTTATTGTTCTCGATTTAACAGCTGGTTATTCTTATCAAGATTGGCAATCATCTAGTCCTAATTGGGCGACTTATAATGAAGCGAAAGATTCCATTACTAATCC
>JBILIY010000174.1:0-4142 GCA_044368815.1 Crocinitomicaceae bacterium | reverse complement strand
ACAACGAGCCATAAGTGCATGAAAATAATTTCCGAAACGTTGTTCCTTGATAAGTTCGTCCTTTTCTGAATCTGAAATTTTCCGAAAAACAACATCTGGATACCAAAGTCGCTGATTGAGCTCTTGTGGAATGTAAAACGTTTCTTCTTGTTGTTTTTCGGTGATTTGAATTTTATCTTCCTTCCCGATTTTAAGGATTAATTCGCCATTTTCGGTCATTTCACAAGGGAAATTCCGTTCGATTCGCTCGTGAATCAAGGCACCCAAATTACCTTTTTTAAAATAATTAAACGCATATAAACGCTGAACAGGTCTCGTAAGCGCGACATAACATAAATTCAATTTATCCAAAAACGTCAAACTAAGCTCCCTTTCAGAAAAATTAGCTATTTCAACCAATGAACTATTTACACTCAAATTTCCATAAAGAATTTTATCACCGGCCTCAATCAGAAACTTAGCTTGGTTATGAATCTTGGTACTTAAATCCAATTTTGGTAAAATCACGACAGGAAACTCCAATCCTTTCGACTTATGTATAGTCATTATTTTTACTGCGCTATCAGTTTCCGGCATCTGAAGTGCGATTTGCTTCTTGCTGTTTTGAAAGTATTCAAGAAAGAACTTGATGTCAGACTGTTTATTTGACTGATAATCGAAAACAACATCTACAAAATGGTGTAAATATGGATCTTTAGTCTCCTCCCATTTCATCATGTTAAAAAACTTCAGAACCAAATCATACAAACTCTCATAGGTAGAGAAAAATTGCTCCGTCGAACCGAAAAATTCTATTAAAAATTTCTCATCATTAAAAAACCTTTTTGTATTGCCGTTTGGAAACACTTTAGTCTCAAAGTAGGTCAAATACTTATCCGTTGTTTCTCCTGAAATTCTCAAAAACAACTCTGCAAATCGCTTCGTTTCAGTTTCATTGGTTGGTCGCTCACGACGTTTTAAATACGACAGTATTAACTGAATTTTTGCATCATAGGCAATCAACAAGGAATCTTGGGATACAACAGGTATTTTATGTTCTGTTAGCTTATTTGCAATTCCGTTACCTAGCACATTCGTAGGTGCAAGAATACAGATATCGCCCATATTAAAACCATCAGAAACACATTGTTCTATGCATTGAATTATTGGGGTTACAAGTGTCTCTAAATCAGGGTCAGATTCCATTGAAATAAGCTGAACAAACCCCTCTAGATTTGAAACAACATCCTGTTTGATAGAATCGTAAAAATCAATATGATTTGCGTGTAGTTGTTCTTTCAATAGTTCAAAAAGATCGTTGTTAAATTCAACAATTTCTCTCGCAGAACGAAAATTATTCCCAAGATTCTCCTTGATTCCTTGTTCATTGAAAAAGTTGGAGACCTGTTCAATTTTAACATCTTTTTCCGGATTGAAAATCTTGGGCAAGGATACAAATTGTTCGGCTAAACCATTGTTGAAACGGTAAATGGATTGCTTTGCATCGCCAACAATTAAATTTCTCCTGCCATTTCCTAGCGACTCGTGAACCAAAGGAATAAGATTTAACCATTGTAACCGTGACGTATCCTGAAACTCATCTAATAAGAAATGTTCCATATGTGTTCCAAGTCTTTCATAAATATAAGGCGCATCCTCTTCACCGACCAAACTACTAATCAACTTATTGAACTCAGAAATACGAATTATCTGCTCATTTTCTTTCGTTTCGGTCAATGCTTTAGCAATAAATTGAAGCAAAGCCATATTAAAGAAATTCGCTCGAAATTTCATCAGTAGCTGATGCCTGGAATAAGCTAACAGAAATGAATTGTTCAAAGCCAATATTCGATTGGCAAGTTCTTCAGAAAATTGCTTATTTCCCGAACGGTCACGAGCGTTATTTAGAACAGTATCTGTAAACAAGCCTCCTGTTTTTTTTGCTGAAGGAAAATCCTGCAAATCTTTAAAACTAATTAGCGCATTAACAGTGGTATTCGCTCCTGGTGTGTTGTTAGCTGTAAGACCCTGCAAATCAGCGAACCTACCAAAATCATTTGCCTCTAATATAAAATCGGATTCTATTTGCCTGATTTCGGATTTCAATACATTAAAATCTTGATCCGTCAATGACAAAGTCAAAAGCTTTTCAACGATATCTTGATACCTTTCCGAAGAGAGGACACTCGCAAATTCAACTAATTGTTGTCGAAAGTTCCAACTCTGTCCATCCTCCAAATTTGTTCGAGCATAAAGCGTCATCAAATTGGTTAAATCTTCATTGTTTGCTTGGCCTAATTTACTCATGAGTAAATCGACGACATCTTCAATGATTTGACTTTCATTAAGAACCACCTCAAATTCACCTGGTAAATCCAAATCCTTACTAAAAGATCGAATTAATCTCAAATTGAATTTATCGATTGTCGACACATGGAAATCTTCATACCCATGAAGAATTTGCCCCAAGGCCTTTTTAGCTCGTTTTTGTATGACATCTTTTGCAACTCCTACATTTTTAACTAACCCACTCAACATATTGGAAATTTTGGTGTTCGTTCCATCGTAATCCACAATTCCTTCCAAGGTTGATATAATTCTGTTTTTCATTTCCAAAGCTGCCTTGTTGGTAAATGTCATGGCTACAATCGATTTGTATTTCGGAATTGAGTAGTCTTCGCCCAACAAAATTGTTAAATACTCCAAAACTAGTTGATGGGTCTTCCCGCTTCCTGCGGAGGCATTTAATACTTTTAACGGTTTTTTCATTTGCTCTTTAATCGATTTTCTTGTAAATTCGTAAGAATATTACGTAGTTATTAAAGATACGTACAAAAAGCAATTAATAACATGTCAAAATTCTTTTTTTACTTTTTGTTTTTGATGATCATCATCATTTCTTGCAAAAAGAAAAATCCTGAGCCTCAGCTTGTCGATAATTACCTAAAAATTACAGTTCAACCAACTTATATGAACAATGGTGCCGAAAATGCATTGTTAGATTCGATATATACGACACCTGAGGGTTACAAGGTTAAATTTACAGATGCTAAATTTTACCTTACCAAATTAAAAAATGGCAATTCAAACTTACTTGAATCCGCTTTTTTTGATTTCAGGGAAACAGGGTTATTACTCGCTAGAATCAAGGGTGATTACACACAATTTTCGAGTTTGCAGGGATTCATTGGTGTTGATTCTGTTTTAAATCATTCAGACCCTTCCGCTTTCCTGAATGATAGCCCTTTGAATATCTCAAATGCAGGACCTATGCATTGGGGTTGGAACCCAGGCTACATATTCATCAATTTAGAGGGTAAAGTAGATACGATTCCTGATGGAGTAAATAACTTAGATCACAGCTTTAGTTTCCATATTGGAACTGATTTATATCGCAGGGATCTTAACTTTCCTACGGTAAATTGGCAAACTGTTTCAGAAACTGAAAAGGTCTTTCCTTTGAAATTAGATTTATGGAAGTTTCTTCACAATCCGATGAGCTCAATTGATTTGAAAACGGAATTCTTAACCCACACCGGAGCTGGACAACAAGCACTTACCATTAAAGTAACTTCTAATTTTCAACAAGCATTGACTGCGTACTAATGAAAAAATCAGTTTTCATTTTCATAATCTTTGCTTTATTTTCTTGTCGTAAAGAAAAGGTTGGTTTTAAACCTACTCCTTACAGCTTAATTAAACCCACGCATTTTCCAAATATGGTTATTCCTGACGACAATCCTCTTACCAAAGAGGGCGTTGAATTAGGGCGATTTTTATTTTATGAAAAGAGGTTGAGTGGAGATAATACCATGAGTTGTGGGACTTGTCACATGCCTCAAAATGGTTTTTCAGATGCTAATCAGTTTTCAGTTGGAATTGATGGGATTACAGGAACAAG
This sequence comes from Crocinitomicaceae bacterium, assembly GCA_044368815.1. Lineage (GTDB taxonomy): Bacteria > Bacteroidota > Bacteroidia > Flavobacteriales_D > Crocinitomicaceae > UBA952. The sequence continues at coordinate 262 of JBILIY010000174.1, read as the reverse complement.
ACAATCAATGGCTTTGGTTAATTTAGGTTGGGAGAATTTTTTCTTTTGGGATGGGAGAGCTTCTTCGCTGGAGGAGCAAATTTTAGAGCCTGTTCCAAATCCAATTGAGATGCATCAAAGTTGGAAAGATGCTGTCTCAAAACTCAATGCGGATGTCAAATACAGAAATCGCTTTTTCAGAGCATTCAACGAAGAGGGAATCGATTCAATTAAAGTGACAAAAGCAATAGCACAATTTCTTAGAACATTAGTGAGCGGTGAA
>JBILIY010000175.1:0-4142 GCA_044368815.1 Crocinitomicaceae bacterium | reverse complement strand
CAGAATTATTATACAATTCAATCCAATCCTGACCTCCATTTAAAGGGTTTTGAAGTATTTCATTTATGACAACATCCCCATTTGAAGGAATATCCGGAAGTGCGAATTGTCCACTAGCATTGGAATAATTCAACCAACAATCTCCAATGTTTGTTAAGCTTACATTGTAAACCAAAGAAGGCACCAATATTTCATTGAACTGCAAGATCATATTATTTGGATATGCCCCTTGAACAAATTTATTTTGAATGGTAAGTGCAGGTGAAAAATTAAAGAGCGCATTCGCCAATGAACTTGAATCCATTCCTTCTGAAAAATGAACTTCCAAATAAGAAGGAGCAAGTGCCAACCAGAGTGTCACTTGAGGAGCTGTAATATCAGGAGAAATGTCAAAAACAGAATTTTGGAAGCCAGGAGTTCCTCCTAATGAAGAAATGCTTGCGATCCAATTACTAGCATCTGAACACGGGTCATTCGGGTTGATTAATTCCAACGTGTAACCGCCTGATTGTTTCACAGGATCTTGATACCAATCATCCGTATAGGTTAGTTTATCAAGTATATTACCAAAAGAATCTTTCAAAACAACATCATCGCCCGCATTATTTAAACTTGGGAAACTAGTTACTCCGACAGCATCCGTCATTGTAAAAAGAGAATCATTAACTGTTGCAGTCAAAACTTTGTATTCTCCAGGTAAAAGCCAAGCAGAGCTAATCGTGCCATCAGCAGAAGCATCACCAATTTTCCATCCGCCAAGGTTGAATATTTTGTTGCTTGCATTATAAATTTCGATGAATTCAACCTCGGGTAAACCTACTACTGGAGATGGATCTGGGAAGAATTCTGTAATTATGACATCTCCTTTAACTGCAGAATCTGGAATTAGATATTGGAAATTAACAGATTGATTGCCAGATATATTTCCTGCTAAATCCGAGATGTTATTTGATGTTATTGTGTAGGTGTTTCCATTTGTTAGGTTATTCGCCAAATTTAAATGAATCAAACTTGGATTAACCGCATCCAACGTTGCAGATGAAATTGAAATATTTGAATTGATTGAATAATTAACAATATTCTCCGCTGTTAGGGTTGCTACAGCTTCGTCAAAAAGAACGTCAACTTGATTTGAAGAGATGACATTCGCACTCGATAAAACAGGAGGAGTAAAATCCAAAATTTCATTCCCGATGTAAATGTTATCGTAGAAGAATTTGTTTGCGTTGCTCGAAGTGTAAATAGCCAACACTCCGAAATGAGTTCCAATCAAAGAACTTGGGTCATTAGCAGAACCTTGCAAGATGAAACTCTCACCGCCTGTTAAATCAGCAAACAAACTCCAAATTCCTGTTGCGTCACGCTTAACTTTGATATTGACGGTAAAACTATTTGCAATTTGACCGTCTATTCCCGAACATAATTGAGTCGCTACACCTGTTTCCAATTTAAAAAGTCGTATAGCATCAATCGCATTCGCTTCTCCAAATTGCAGGTAATAACCATTTTGAGCTAAGGTTAAATCAGAATTGTCAGCAGTTAAGTATACACGTCCGTAATTACTTGAAGAACTTGAGAATGATTGTTTCACCCAAATTCGCCACTCCTTATTGTTTAAATCCGATAAAATATGAGGCGTTGACAAATAGGAAGTTGCAGCTATCGTATTGTTTAATTGTATTTGTTGGCTTGAATTAACGATGAAATCTGCAGTTGTTCCCAACCAAATTGGGTTGTTAGTAAAATCCCCGTCTGAAAAATCATCAGTAACTTGACCGCTAACTTTAACAGAAAATAATACCCAAAGGACTAATAAAAAAGCTATACCAAATTTCATCCAACCCCAAATATATTAATTTTACATTCCAAATTTTACATTTATAACTTTAACATACCATTAAATATGAAAGTAGCATTAGTTGGAGCAACAGGAATGGTTGGAAATGTCATGTTGCAAGTATTAAAAGAGCAAAATTTTCCTATCACTGAATTGATTCCAGTTGCATCCGAAAAATCTGTTGGAAAGGATATTGAATTTGGTGGACTTAATTTCAAAGTTGTTGGATTGCAAACTGCTATTGACATGTGTCCCGACATAGCGATTTTTTCAGCCGGCGGTGAAACTTCTCTTGAGTGGGCGCCGAAATTTGCTGAAGTTGGCACAACCGTAATCGATAATTCGTCGGCTTGGAGAATGGATCCGACTAAAAAGCTGATCGTGCCCGAAATCAATGGAAATCTCCTAACACAAGAGGACAAAATAATCGCGAATCCAAATTGTAGTACGATTCAATTGGTAATGGTTCTTGCGCCTTTACATAAAAAGTTTGGGGTAAAACGAGTAGTTGTTTCAACCTACCAATCCATCACGGGAACAGGAGTTAAAGCTGTTCAGCAAATGGAAAATGAACGGAATGGAATTTCAGGTGAAATGGCTTATAAATATCCAATCGATAAAAATTGTATTCCTCAATGCGACGTTTTTACAGAAAATGGCTACACGAAAGAGGAAATGAAATTGACGAACGAAACCAAAAAAATTCTTGATCCTAAAATAAATGTCACAGCTACAGCGGTTCGTGTTCCAGTCGTAGGAGGTCATTCAGAAGCTGTTAACATTGAATTTGAAACTGATTTTGATCTTTCTGAAATACGATCTATTCTTCATAATACTTCAGGTATTACGCTTCAGGACAATTTAGATGCATTCACTTACCCAATGCCGAGATACGCGGAAGGTAAAGACGATGTTTTTGTTGGACGAATCAGAAGAGATGAAAGTCAACCCAAGACACTAAACCTCTGGATTGTAGCCGATAACCTCCGAAAAGGTGCTGCGACAAATGCAGTTCAAATTGCGAAAATTGTTGGGAGAATATAAATTGCTTTAAAAGATATTTTTCCGTTCGGAAATAATTTCAATTTTTTCTTTATTGAAATCTACTCCAAAAACTTTTGGAATCGATCTCGAACAATGTCTTGACCACAGACCCAATGAATTAGATCCCGTATTGAGTAATGCCAACCAATCGCCTTCTTGCGGGTTTGATAAATTTTCGTTTTTAACTAAATAATCTCCTGCAAAACACAAAGGTCCCGCAATATCAAATTTTTTCTGAATGTCATTTTTTGGAAGTCCATTTTGACCATAGATTTTGAAAACGACACCTCTTGGTTTAGCATAAGCATCTCGCATTAAATAATCGGCACCCAAATGGACGAAAATCAGTTCTTTTTTTCCTCGATTTAAAACATATTCAATTTGAGAATAGGCGAAGCCCGAATAAAAATGAACCCACTGACCAAATTCAGTAATCAATTGATACTTTCCTAAATTAGGTATTTGATTTTTCAAACCTTCAGCATATTTATTCATCAGCGAATTTGATGCAAAATGTAATTCTTCAGGAGGCAATCCACCTCCAATATCCAAGGTTTCTATTCTGTGAGAAATTTGATTTTTAGCAAGAATTTGATTGGCTTCCTCCGCTAATTCGAAAAGCTTTTCAACGGCTAATACGGAAGATTCCAGATTAGTCAAAGAGCTACCCGAATGAATATGTAATTGGGTAATTGGATATTCTAGGATTGCATTTAGAAGAAGGCCCCTATCGGAAATTGGAATTCCGAACTTGGATTCATCAGCACTCACATTATACAAAGAAGGCGAGCCAACATCAATCAATGGATTTATTCGAATGCCAATAGTAAAACTAGGATTTTCAGGAATTCTTTTCAACTCCTCAAGACTGTTAACATTTAATCGAATTCCTGGTAAATTTTCTTGACAAAAGTTAATTTCCAACTGGGTTTTAACGGGTGAATCAAACACGATTTTTTCATTCGCTGCTCCAGCAGCTTTTGCCATTTGAAGCTCTTCAATGGAAGCGGCTTCAAGTCCAAATCCAAAGTCTGTTATATGTTTCAAAACCTCAGGATGCGGATTGGTTTTAATAGCAATTGCATGTAACGTATTTTTTGGGAAACAATTTTTCAAATGATTTAGATAAAGGTCCAAATTATTCCAAGATTGACAAATAACTGCTGTATCTTCCTCATTTAATAAATTGAGGGCCAAAACTTGTTTCAGTGTCCAATCGACTTCTTTATCAAGCATTTTTAAGAAAATAATTTATTTACAC
>JBILIY010000173.1:0-4157 GCA_044368815.1 Crocinitomicaceae bacterium | reverse complement strand
GCCGAATGCTTATCGAAATGGTAAATCAGCCTTAGCCAAACAGCAATATGCCGAAGGAAAGAAAAGCCTTCGATTTGGTGAGCAAAAGGATTTAGGTTGGATTGATTCATTAGATTTCAAAGTAGATGGGAAGTCTGTAAAATGGTTTAATAAACTAGAGCATCAAGATATTTGTGTCATAATGTTGCCTAAAAGTCTCAATAGCGGAGAAAGTGTTCGTATTTCAACACCATTTAAAGTGAAAATTCCATCAGGAGAAATTTCTCGCTTAGGTCACATCGGACAATCTTATCAAATTACGCAGTGGTATCCGAAACCTGCTGTTTATGATAAAAACGGTTGGAACGCAATGCCATATTTAAATCAAGGAGAATTTTATTCTGAGTTCGGTTCATTTGATGTTTCAATAACCCTTCCATCCAATTATGTGGTTGGGTCAACTGGTGATTTGCAAACAGCCTCAGAGATTGATTTTTTAAATAAAAAAGCAAAAGAAACAGAGAGTCAAATACCCGATTTTTTAATGAAACCTCAGGGTCGGAATGGAAAAACTGAATTTCCTGAATCTTCAACACAATGGAAAACCATTCAATACAAACAATCGAAAGTGCATGATTTTGCTTGGTTTGCTGATAAGCGATACGGTGTTTTAAAAGGGGAAGTAGAATTGCCTCATTCAAAAAGAAAAGTAACATCTTGGGCAATGTTTGTTCCTCATAATACAATACATTGGCAACATGCGATTGAATACATAAACGATGGAACTTATTACTATTCTCTTTGGAATGGCGATTATCCCTATAATCAAGTGACTGCTGTTGATGGAACCATCAGCGCAGGCGGCGGAATGGAGTATCCGAATGTCACTGTGATTGGAAATTCGAGTTCGAAGGAGGAACTTGAAATTGTTATCGTGCACGAAGTCGGGCATAATTGGTTCTATGGAATTCTAGGTTCAAACGAGCGGGTTCATGGTTGGATGGACGAGGGCATGAATACCTTGAATGAAATGCGATACATGACAACTAAATATCCGAAAAATAAAAATATGTCGGATATGATTTTGCAAGGTCGTTTTCATTTCAATGATTTAAGTCATCACGACATGGGGGACATTAGTTCGCGTTTTTTGGCTGTAATTGGAGAAGATCAACCAATTGATACGCATTCAGCAGATTTTACCTCGGCGAATTATGGTGTGACCATGTATCAAAAAACCGGACTTGTTTTCTTCTATTTGAAAGATTATTTAGGTGAAGATCTTTTAAAGCAATGAGCGATTACTTCGAAGAGTGGAAATTCAAACATCCGCAACCGGAGGATATGAAAAAGTCGATTGAAACAACAACCAGAAAGGATTTGTCATGGTTGTTTGGTGATTTAATTCAAACGACAAAACACATCGATTATAAAGTTAAAAAGGTAAAGAAAGATAAGTTGACCAATACTATGAATGTTACAGTGAAGAATGTTGGTCAAGTTAAAGGACCAATTGAAATCAACGCGTTAAAAGGAGATTCCGTTGTTCAAACAAAATGGTTAGAACCTTCCAAAAAAGGAATAGTTTTATTCAATGGAACAGATTTTACGGCTTTTTGTATTGATAAAAGCAAAGACATTCCAGAAGTAAATCGAGGAAATAATTTCTGGACTGCGAACAAATTATTTCATAAAATTGAACCTTTAAAATCTGAATTTTTAATTGGAGACCACGAATCTGGAAAAACCAATCTGTTTTGGTTGCCAACTATTAGTGGAAATAGTTACGACAAATTGATGATGGGAGTGGCAGTTCATAACTTGGGTGTTCCTTTCAAACAATTTCAATATCTTGTCGCACCGCAATTTTCCTTTGGACGCAAGAACGTAGCAGGAATTGCCGAATTGAGTTATTCATTTTTACCGGTAAATGTCATCAAACTTTCAAAATTTGGAGTTTCGACTAAGAATTTTGGAAATGGAGATGATAGAGACGGATTTTTATTGGCTGTAAGTCCATATTGGAATGCGAAATTAGGAAACAGAGGTCGAGCGAAAGCAACTTCTCATAATTTGTTAGTTCAAGCTATATATAGAAAAGATCGTTTTCCAACTTTTGATTTTAATCAGCGAGGTGCCTTTGCTCAATATGATTATAATGTGAATTTGCCTGATCACAAGTTCAACATGCGCTTTCGATTGGATTACATGCAAAGCGAAGATAACCAAGAGCAGTTGGGGCGATTTTCGACTTCTACAATCTATAAATATCGTTACTTGAAAAATAAAATGGATCGTTGGATCGAGTTGCGGGCATTCTTTGGAACGAATTTTATTTATGAAAGTGCAAATGGGGTTGGAAATTCAGCTTATCAAATGTCACTTAGTGGTGCACGAGGTTACCAAGATTTGTTTTTGGAGGATTACGATTTCGCACGAAATGCAACATCTGGTTTCTGGAATCAACAACGCGCCGATAACTTTGGTGGATTTCACAGCACGTCTGGTTTCGGAACAACTAGTTTTTGGATGACCACAGCGAATGCGTATGTTCAACTTCCCATCAAACCGAATTTGTTTGGAATTTTTGGTGATGTAGGAGCATTTTATAACGGAACCTCTGTTCAAACTGCTTGGAATACCGGACTTGGAATTCGTTTTTCAAGTGTTTTAGGAGTTTATTTCCCATTGCTTCGAAGCGAAAATATGGGATCGGATTTTTACAAAAATTATGGAGAACAAATTCGTTTCTCTTTACGTTTGAACATTGTCAATAAAGGATTGAAAATTGGTAATTTGTTATAATTTAAAATAATAGACATGACAGAACAAAACAACAGTAATAGCAATAAAATTTCATTTGGAAAACTCTTTTGGCCGAGCTTTTTAGCCGTGTTTATTGCCGGATTAGTAGGAATGATTTTCTTCTTCCTTGTTTTAGGTGGAATAATTGGTTCTTTCAGTGAATTTGGTCCGGAACCGATAGCATTAAAAGACAAAACGATCTTGCATCTGAAACTCAATGGAACTATTTTGGAAAAGGGGAAATCAGAATTCGATCCAATGAGTTTTGAAATGACAGAGAATCCTGGATTACCTGATATACTTTTTGCACTTGATAAAGCAAAAAAAGACGATCGAATCAAAGGACTATTTATCGATATCGGTGAAGTTTCATGCGGAATGGCAACGGCACGGGAAATTCGATCAGCTATCAATGATTTCGAGAAAAGTGGAAAATTCGCGGTTGCCTACAATTCAGGTGAATATGTTTCTCAAAAGGAATATTACATCAGTTCTGCAGCCAATGAATCCTATGGATTTCCAACTTCAGCATTCCAAATGACTGGGATAGGAGGGGAGTTGATGTTTTTTAAAGGTCTGTTGGATAAACTCGATGTAGAAGTTGAAATCATCCGAGGTAAAAATAACGATTTCAAGAGTGCAGTAGAGCCTTTCTTTCGAACGAACATGAGTGATTCAAGTCGTGTGCAAATTGAACGTTACATGAACTCGATGTGGGAAGACATGAGAAACGACATTGCCGCAGATCGCAAAATTGACGAAGAAGATTTAAACTCAATTGCTGATTCGATGAAAATTAAACGTGCTGAGGATGCTGTGCAATTCAAATTATTGGATGGAGTTAAATACCGCGATGAGGTTATGGCGCTTTTAATGAAGAAAGTTAGTGTTGATTCAGAAGAAGACTTGGAACTTCAAAATTTTGAAAAGTACGCGAAAAAGTCATTTTACGAAGATCAACTATTAACAAAGTCTGAAAATCCAGGAGTGGCTGTTATTTTAGCGGAAGGAGATGTTTCAACAGAAGGCGAAGGTTTAAGCTCTGCTGAGATTTGCAAGCTTTTTAAGAAAGTGCGAAATGAAAAGTCAATCAAAGTCGTTGTTTTCCGAATTAACAGTCCTGGGGGAAGCGCCTTGGCGAGTGAAGAAATTTGGAGAGAAGTGAATTTGACTAATAAAGTGAAAAAAGTCGTTGTTTCGATGGGAGATGTTGCAGCTTCAGGAGGTTATTACATTGCATCACCTGCTTATAAAATATTTGCAGAGCCCACAACAATTACAGGTTCTATTGGTGTTTTTGGAATGATTCCATACACAGGAAAAATGCTAGAAAATAAATTGGGGATTTCCTTTGATCGCGTGAGTACGAATCA
>JBILIY010000213.1:0-3683 GCA_044368815.1 Crocinitomicaceae bacterium | reverse complement strand
ATTAATTCAAGTGGCTAATTCAGGTGAAATAGGAAAACAAAAGGATTTAGGAATCGGTTTAAGTAATTTGCGAAAAAGACTTGACCTTGAATATAAAAGAAATTGTAGCTTATCGCTTTATCAAGCTGATTTGGTGTATGTTGAGATTCGCATTCCATTGAACAGATGAGTCGGATGATTGTTTAATCAATTAATAATGAATAAAAAAGCGATAATTGTTGGCAGTGGAGTTGGTGGATTAGCCTCTGGAATTCGAATTGCAAAACTGGGGTACGATGTGTCAATTTTTGAATCAAATGCATTTATTGGAGGCAAGGTTAACTCTAAAATGATAGGTTCTTATCGTTTTGATATGGGGCCATCCGTTTTTACAGAGCCACATTTAATTCAAGAACTAGTCGCTCTATGTGGGAAATCAGAAGATTTTTTTGAATATCGTCGACTTGATGAATCATGCCGTTATTTTTTCGCAGATGGACAGTCCGTAAATCTGAAAAGCGGGAAAACTGAAGTTTCGAAAACGTTTGAACAAAGTTTTGGGGAGGATTTAAATCAAACTGAATCGTTTCTTGATCGAATGAAAAGCAATTATGAGGCTGTTTATCCCGTTTTTATTGAAGTTTCATTACATCGGTTTAAACATTGGTTTAATAAATCTGTTTGGAAAGCGATTTTGAGAATACCGAAATATGGACTACTTTCTTCCATGCATCAAGTAAACAAATCTGTTTTTAAAAATCCAAAGACTGCCCAAATAGTTAATCGAATGGCGACTTACAATGGAAGTAGCCCTTACAGAACACCTGGAATGTTGAACATAATTTCGCATCTGGAGTTGAATAAAGGTCCAGCAATGCCAAAGGGAGGAATGGTGGCCATCACAGATACCCTCAAAAAATTGGCAGAAGATTGTGGAATTAGGTTTTATATCAATGAATATGTTAGTGAAATAATTCACGAAAATAATTCAGTTGTTGGAGTAAAAACTGTTCATGGAATCTATGAATGCGATCTTGTGGTTTCCAATATGGATGTTCATTTTACGTATGAGAAATTGTTGAATGGTTTTGCTACTCCTCATAAAATTTTGAATCAAGAAAAATCGACTTCAGCCATTGTTTTTTATTGGGGAATAAAAAGTTCCTTCGATCAATTTGGAGTTCATAACATTTTGTTTGCTGAGCATTATGAAGCGGAGTTTAATGCTTTGTTCGAAACCAAAACCATGCATGATGACCCAACTATTTACATTCACATTACTTCGAAAGTCGAGAAAAACGATGCGCCAAGAGGTTGTGAAAATTGGTTTGTGATGGTCAATGCGCCAATAAATGTAGGGCAGAATTGGGAAGAGAATTTAACTCAAACACGTGAACGACTTATTCGTAAAATTTCAAAACATCTAAATGCGAATGTAGAAGAATTGATTGAAGTAGAGGAAATCGCAGATCCTAGAACGATTGAATCGACTTATTTTGGTAAACAAGGTTCAATTTATGGTAATTCTTCCAATAGTGCATTTTCAGCATTTTATCGACATCCCAATTTTTCTAAGAAAATCAAAGGACTTTATTTTTCAGGGGTTACCGTTCATCCGGGAGGTGGAATTCCATTGGCATTAAATAGCGCAAAGATTGTAGAACGCTGTGTTCAGGAGGATTTTCCGAACTAATAGGTCAAAATATTTTCTTTTATTGGCCATTTTAATTTTACTTATCTAAATAAATAAGTTTTCTTACACCCCTTGCGCTCGTTTTTTTTCGTTAATATTAAGTTGACGAACTATGCAACCACCAAGCTCCGAATTACTGAAACAAGCATTCGCTTTCAATAGAAAGGCACAGTTGGAATTGTATAAGCAAAGTTATCCCATATTAATTGCTGTTGCGAGGCGGTTCAGGAAGAATGAGGAAGACCATTTGGCTTTGGTGAACAACGCTTTTATTAAAATCATCCAAAATTTAAATAATTTTCAAGAGGTCAACTATTTTAGTTGGGTTAAGCGAATCATTACCAATGAAATCATCGATGATTACCGAAGGAATAAAAAATATCGTAATCTCTTTAATCAAGATTTGGATGTCGAATTGAATCAGTTCACCCATGCGGAAGCAGAATTTGAGATAAATAATTCGCATTTAAACAGTATGGTCGAAAAGTTACCAGAATCAACAAAAGTTGTATTTAATCTTTTCGCCATAGATGGTTTTTCGCACAAAGAAATAGGGGAGATGTTGGGGATTTCAGAGCAAACATCAAAGTGGCACACGAAAATGGCAAGAAAAAAATTAAAGGAACAGTTAAAAATTGAAGTGAATCATGAAGCAAGATGAAATGGATGATTTATTGAATAAGGAATTGAGTCCGGATTTCAATGAGCAAATTCCCGAGTATTTTTTAGAAGATATCAATTCACGTCTCGATCAAATTGAGAAGAAGAAAAAAAGAAGGTTTTTTGTAATTTGGTTTTTCTCATTAACACTAATTGCAGGGGCAATGGCAATGACCTATTTTTTCGTGGATAGTAATACGGAAAAAACGTCTTCCGAAATTGAAAAATTAAAACTTCATTCAAAAGAAGAGCAAGTTTCACGAACAATTAACTCGAAACAAAATTCTTTCAGGAATAACGCAAAAGAAAATACCTCAACGGGAGATAAAGAGGTTTTAAACGCGTCAAATTTATTTAAAGTAGAATCTTCAATCTGTTTTAAATCAAAGGAAACAAATAAAACAAAAAAAATTGAGGATGATTCTGAATTGGGACTTTCAATTGTTAAAATAGAATCCGAGACAGATCATGAGATTGTTATGAATCAACCCAATCAATCGTTTCAGAATTCAGAATTAACAGTAAAATTGGAAACTAATTCAAATGATGACACACTGAAAAGTGAACAGAAAAATATGGTAAAGTCAATCGATACCGCAGTTATTGTAAAAGATTCTAAACTTGATTTGAAATCGGATAAAAATAAAATTGATGATAAAAAACGATTTTCAATTGGTCTGTTTACGGGGGTGAGTGGTGTTTTTTCAGCTATAAATTTTAATGAAGGTTATCCGAGTTTGGCGAATTCAACTGAATTTAAAACGTACCGAGAAACGCGCCGTCAACAAGAGCGAATGACTTCCAGCTGGGATTTGGCTATGCGAATACAGCTAATTCAGCGAAAGATGACTTTTCAGTCGGGAATCGAATATTTTGAATGGGGAGAGCAACTTGTTTACGACTACAATTCTATTTCTGGCATTAATCGCTATTCATACTTGAATGTGCCATTTAATGTTGGATATCTGTTTGAAAAAGAAAAATTTGGAATAAATCCGTTCGTTGGCGTTTCTTTCGGTTATGGAATCCGTAGAGATGGTATTTATTTGAATCCGGATTTAATCTCAACATCCATTGTCAAATCTGAACGATTCACGTCGACTTTTCAGACAGGTGCGCAATTTACTTATTGTCTGGAACAATTTACAGTTTCAATAATTCCCGTTTATAGAATGTCATTGGGGCCTGTTGTAAATCAAGGTATTCTTAGGAATTCGTATAAATCAGTCGGATTACAGATGGGGTTGTCTTATCGGTTTTAGCATCTAATTAATGGGATTCCGCATCTTTCTTCGGGTGTTTTTCTTTCCGCTTATAGACCTTTTTTGATTCTTCAGAACGTTGCACGAAA